>DASTHJ010000065.1:0-2482 GCA_035718265.1 Steroidobacteraceae bacterium
ATGGACGCCGAGTACGCGGTCATCGGGCGCGTGGCGCGTCGCAACTGGGCGCGCGCCATGCACGACATCTACCACGGCGGGCCGCGCAGCCAGATGCTCAAGTACCACATCCAGACCTCGGGCCGTTCGCTGCACGCGCGCGAGATCCAGTTCAACGACATCCGCACGACGCTGCAGGCCTTGTACGCACTCTTCGACAACTGCAACTCGCTGCACACCAACGCCTACGACGAGGCGCTGACCACGCCCACGGAGGAGAGCGTGCGACGCGCGGTCGCGATCCAGCTCATCATCAACCGCGAACTGGGGCTCAACAGGATCCAGAACCCGTGGCAGGGCTCGTTCGCCATCGAGGCGCTGACCGACCTGGTCGAGGAAGCGGTGTACAAGGAATTCGAGTCGCTGGCCGAGCGCGGCGGCGTGCTCGGCGCGATGGAGACCATGTACCAGCGCGGCAAGATCCAGGAAGAGAGCCTGCACTACGAGACGCGCAAGCACGACGGTTCGCTGCCCATCGTCGGCGTCAACACGTTCCTCGACGCGCGCGATGCGGGCCAGGAGCACGCCGCGGCGCCGCTGTTCCGCGCGGCGGAAGAAGAGCAGCGTGCGCAGGTCGAGGCGGTGCGCGAATTCCAGGCGCGGCACGCCGCCGAAGCGCCCGCGGCGCTGCGCCGCTTGCAGGCGGTGGCGGCGGCCGGCGGCAACGTGTTCGCCGAACTACTCGATACCGTGCAGGTCTGCTCGCTGGGTCAGATCACGCACGCGCTGTACGAGGTCGGCGGACAGTACCGGCGCAACATGTAGCTGCACGCCGCTCAGCGCAGCACGCCGCGCCTGCCCATGCGCCACGCGTACAGCGTGAACAGCAGCAGCACGAAGATCACGCTGGCGGTGGCCATCTGCCGGCCCAAAATCCGCGCGAGACGGCCATGCGTTCGCGCTCTGCCGTCGCAACGAGCGCAGTGACGGCGGCGAGCAGGCGTTCGCGTGGCACGTCGCCAGCGCGCCGCCTGCTCGCCTCCGTGCGGAGTTCAGTCGTCGGCGCGCACACCCTCGTTGCTGGTGCAGCGCTCGATCTTGTTGCCGCTGGCATCGACGATCGTGGTCCTGCCCTTGGCGGTGAATTTGCCGCCGCCCTTGGCCACGGTGATCTCGCGGCGCACGATCAGCGAGCCCGTGGAGATGCCGCTGACGTCGTAGTTCATGACGTGCGCGGTGGCTGTGAAGCTGCGCTGGCCGGTGCGGAACCAGGTCCCAAGGCCGGGCGTGCGTGGCGTCGCGGACGGCGCGGCTTCGGTCGAAGTGCCGCCTTCGTGGAACGCGATCATGCCGACGATGGGCGGCGCCGGCAGCGGCTGGCCACTCACGCAATCCACCGGCTGACTGGTGATGTTCCAGACGCCCACCAGGTCGCCTGAACCCGGACAGTCATCCAGTTGCCGCCCGTGCGAATGGCTGGCCTGACTCGCCGCACCCAGCAACAGGGCGGCCGCAAAGATGGAAAGGCGGGAAGACGGTTTCGTGTAGTTCATGATGAGTACCTCCTCTCCATGAAGGCGCAGGCCTCACGCAAAACGTGCAATGCGACCGGCCGACGGACTTCCGCCCGCTGAAGGGCACTGTCAGACTCGCCGCGAGAACAAGAACCCAGGCCCGCATGGAGTCCTCGACCGTCCAGGGAGAAATCACGCACCTGCTCCGGATGTGGAGCGAGGGCGATCCGCGCGCGTTCGACCAGCTGGTGCCGCTGGTCTACGACGAGTTGCACCGCCTGGCGCTGCGCTACATGGGCCGCGAGCGTGCCGGCGTGTCGTTGCAGGCCACGGGGCTGGTCAACGAAGTCTGCCTGCGGCTGCTGGGTTGGGAGGGCGCGCGCTGGCAGAACCGCGGGCACTTCTACGGCGTGTCCGCGCAGATGATGCGCCGGGTGCTGGTGGACATCGCGCGGCGACGGCGCGCCGAGCGCCGCGGGGGCGCCGGCATCGAGCATGTGCCGCTCGACGGCGTGGACGTCGCGCAGGAGGAACCCGACGCCGACCTGGTGGCCATCGACCAGGCGCTCGCCGAGCTGGCCCGCACCGACGCGCGCAAGGCGCGGGTGGTCGAGCTGCGCTTCTTCGGCGGGCTCTCGCTCGAGGACACGGCCGAGGCGCTCGGCATCTCACTGCGCACAGCGAACAACGACTGGTCGTTTGCACGAGCCTGGCTGTTTCGACGCCTTAACGGTGAGGGGTCGCCATGAACGTGGATCGCTGGCAGCGGATCGCGCAGGTCTTCTCGCAGGCACAGGCCGTGCCGGCGGGCGAACGCGCGCGCCTGCTCGACAGCGAATGCGGTACCGATGTGGCGCTGCGCGAGGAAGTCGTGTCGCTGCTGAGCGCGGACCATGCATCGAACGATTTCCTCGCGCGTCCGGCGCTCGACCAACTGGCACGCATGTTCGCGGCCGACGGCTGGAACCTGCGCGAGGGCGAGCGCGTCG
>DASTHJ010000066.1:0-4304 GCA_035718265.1 Steroidobacteraceae bacterium
ATGATCCAGCGTCTGGTGACGAGCAATCCCTCGCCGGCCTATGTCGGCCGCGTGGCCGCCGCCTTCGCCGACAACGGCGCCGGCGTGCGCGGCGACCTGCGCGCCGTCTGGACCGCCATCCTGATGGACGAGGAGGCGCGCGCCACGCCCACCGGCGCGGACCCGCTCGCGGGCAAGCTGCGCGAGCCGGTGGTGCGCTTCGTGCAGTGGGCGCGCACCGTGGGCGTGGCCTCGGGCACCGGAGCGTTCGAGATCTACGACCTCTCCGGCAGCGACATCGCACTCGGGCAGAGCCCGCTGC
This sequence comes from Steroidobacteraceae bacterium, assembly GCA_035718265.1. Taxonomy (GTDB): domain Bacteria; phylum Pseudomonadota; class Gammaproteobacteria; order Steroidobacterales; family Steroidobacteraceae; genus CADEED01. Next base: position 302 of record DASTHJ010000066.1, read on the forward strand.
GCTCACCGTCGGTGTTCAACTTCTTTCGTCCGGGGTATGTACCGCCGAACACGGCGATTGCGGCCGCGGGCAAGCAGGCGCCGGAGTTCCAGCTGCTCAACGAGACCACGACGGCGGGCTACATCAATTTTCTGCAGTGGGTGACCCGCGGCGGTTACAACGACGTGAAGCCCACCTACGCCACGCTGCTGCCGATCGCGCACGATGCGCCGGCCATCATCGATTGGCTCGACCTGCGACTCACGGCCAATCAGCTCTCCGCAGACACGCGCGCGGTACTGGCCACGGTGGCCGCGGGCTTCAACATCACGTCCGCGAGCTCGCAGGACGCCAAGCTGAACATGCTGGCGACGATGGCGTTCCTGATCCTCATTTCCCCCGAATACCTGGTGCAGAAATGAGTCAGCCCGGCAAATGGACGCGGCGACTGGTGTTGCAGCGTGGCCTGCAGCTCGGCGCCATGGGCGTGGCGACGCCGCTGGCGATCAATCTCGCGGCGATCGGCGAGGCGGCGGCCTTCGATGCCACCGACTACAAGGCGCTGGTCTGCATCTTCCTGTACGGCGGCAACGACTACGCCAACACCGTCGTGCCGTACGATCCGGCCAACTACGCGCTGTATCACCAGATCCGCGCCGGCACCGGTGGGGAGGCCGAGGGCGGTATCGCGCTTGCGCGCGCGGATCTCGCGGCCACGGCGCTCACGCCGGCCGGCGGACAGGTGCTGACCGACGACCTGCAGTACGCGCTTGCGCCGCAGCTCGCGGGCCTCAAGACGCTGTTCGATGCCGGCAGGCTCGCCGTGCAGCTCAACGTCGGTCCGCTGATCCAGCCGACCACCATCCAGCAGTATCGCAGCACCAATCGCGCGGCCAATCCGCTGCCGCCCAAGCTGTTCTCGCACAACGATCAGGCGTCCATCTGGCAATCGAATGGCAGCGAGGGCGCGACGATCGGCTGGGGTGGGCGGCTCGGCGACCTGGCGCTGTCGAGCAACGCGGGTAATTCACTGCTGACCTGCATCTCCGCGGCGGGCAACGCGGTGTTCGTCGCGGGCGGCGACGCATTGCAGTACCAGATCAGTCCGGCCGGCGCGATCCGCATCAATGCGCTCGACGGCGGGCTGCGCGATGCGGTCAACGCCATCATCCTGCGCAGCGGCACGCACGAATTCGAGAAGGAGTACGTCAAGGTCACGCGCCGCTCCATCGACATGGAAGGCATCGTGAACGGCGCTCTGTCGGGCGTGCCCCTTTCCGATGCGACCAATGCGCTGTTCGCCGGCGGCAACCCGCTCGCCAGCCAGTTGAAGATCGTGGCGCGCCTGATCGGCGCGCGCGCCGCGCTCAACCTGCGACGCCAGGTGTTCTTCGTCTCGCTCGGCGGTTTCGACAATCACAACCTGCTGATGCAGGACCATCCGCGCCTCATGCAACGTCTCAATGACGCCATGACCGCGTTCCACGCCGCCACGGTCGAGCTCGGCGTGGCCAACCAGGTCACGACGTTCACGGCGTCGGATTTCGGCCGCACGCTGAGCTCCAACGCCGACGGATCGGATCATGGCTGGGGTGCGCACCACTTCGTGATGGGCGGCGCGGTCAATGGCGGGCGCTTCTATGGCGTCGCGCCGCACGTCTCGACCCAGAGCGACGACCAGGTGGGGCAGGGTCGCCTGCTGCCGAGCACGTCCATCGACCAGTTCGCGGCCACGCTGGCGCGCTGGTTCGGCTGCGCGGCGGACGAGCTGCCGGGCATCCTGCCGAACGTCGGCAATTTCCCGGACACGGACCTGGGCTTCGTCTAGTCCGCGCGAGGCGGGTCGCGTTCGACGGGACTCCCGGCGTGCGAATTTCCGTTATGCCGGTTCCTTGCCTGCGCGCCTTGAACTATTCTCGGCCTCCTCGAAGGGGGTCCCACATGCAGCTCAGTCCGACGGCCATCGGCCGCGCTTTCCTGGTTTCGGTCGTGCTCACGTTCAGCGGCGCGGCGCTCGCCTCCGAGCAGCCACCCACTCTAACTATCGGCTCGCCGCTGCCTTCGTTCTCGCTGCCCGGCATCGACGGCAGGACGTACACCGACCAGTCCTTCAAGGACGCCAGGATCCTGGCCATCATCTTCACCTGCGCGCATTGCCCGACGGCGCAGGCCTACCAGGAGCGCATCAAGAAGCTGGTCACGGACTACGCTCCCAAGGGCGTGAAGATCGTCGCGATCAACCCGAACCATCCCGACTCCGTGCGGCTCGACGAGCTGGCGTACTCGGATCTCTCCGATTCCTTCGAGGAGATGCAGGAACGCGCCCGGCAGGAAAAATTCAATTTCATCTGGCTGGACGACGGCCCGAAGCAGGAGCTGGGCCACAAGATGGGCCCGGTGGCCACGCCGCACGTGTTCATCTTCGACCAGGCGCGCAAGCTGCGCTTCGAAGGCCGCATCGACGACTCGGAGCGCGAGTCGCTGGCCACCTCGCACGAGACGCGCGACGCGCTGGATGCGCTGCTCGCCGGCAAGGAGCCGCCCGTGACCTCGACGCGCGTGTTCGGCTGCTCGGTGAAGTGGGCCGACAAGGTGGCCGAGTACGCCAAATTCAAGGAGCGCTGGGCGGCGGAGCCCGTGACGCTCGAGAAGGCGGACGTCGCGACGCTCAAGGCGATCCGCGCCAACCAGGATTCCTGCGGCAAATTGCGCTTCATCAACGTGTGGGCCACCTGGTGCGGCCCCTGCATCGCGGAGTTCGACGAGCTGGTGGAGCACAACCTGCGCTTCCGCATCCGCCCGTTCGAGATGGTCACCATCGCCGCGGAATTCCCGGACCAGGAAGCCACGGTGAAGGAATTCCTCGTCAAGAAGCATGCCTCGATGAAGAACTACATCCTGGCGAGCGACAAGAAGGACGAGCTGTTCGACGCGATCGATCCGGCGACGGTGTGGAAGGGCGAGCTGCCGTACACGCTGATCGTCAACGAGAAGGGCGAGGTCGTGTACCGCGAGCGCGGCGCGCTCTCGTTCCTGAAGATGCGCCGCGCCATCGTGCCGGAGCTGAACCGCATCAAGCCCTGGGGCGGACTGAGCCCGATCAAGCCGGACGGTTCGTCGAGCGCGCAGAACTAAAGCGAACCCCGCGGCTCCAAGGGCGGGAGGTCACATGAAACCCGGTACCCTCGCCCTGGCCATCGTCGCGACCGGTTGCGCTGCGGCGTCTATCTACCTCGGCTCGGAGCTGGGCGCCGCGCGCGAGCAGATCGCGCAGCTCGAGCAGGCGCGCAGCGCGGATGCAGGGCGCATCCGGCAGCTCGAGGAGGCGCAACGGCGCATCGCCTCGACACCGGGGCTCGCCGCGCAGGTCGGCGCGTCCGCCGCACGGCCGGCACCGCCGAGGCCGGCGGATGCGCCCTCGATGGAACCCGTGAAAGCCGAAAGCCCGGTGTCCCTGCCGCGCTTCGGCAACCGCGGCAGCGATCCGCCCACGCCGGCCGAACAGAACATGCGCCGCCTGCAGCAGGAAATCCGGTTGCGACGCATGTATGCCGACCTGCCGGCGGCGCTCGGACTCAACGCAAGCCAGGCCGACAAGCTGTTCAACCTGCTGGCGGACAGCCAGGTGAGCGTGCGCGAGGAGATGCGCGGCAGCGAAACCGGTCGCGAGGGTCGACAGGCGATCCAGGATGCCGCGCGCCAGCAACGCGATGCGGCCATCGTGGAGCTGCTCGGCCCCGAGAAGGCCGCCGCGTTCCAGAGCTTCGAGAAGAGCATCCCGGCGCGCATGCAGGTGAGTCGCATCGGCGAGAGCATGGCCGCCGGCAACGTGCCGCTGAGCGAGGCGCAACGCACTTCGCTGATCGCGGCGGTGATCGCCGAACAGGAGGCAGGTCCGCCGCCGAGCCGCGAGGAGTTCAGCGGCATGAGCGACGCCGATTTCGAGGCGCGCTATCTCGACTGGCAGGCGGACTACTCGAGCCGCGTGCAGCTGCGCATCGAACCCTTGCTGAGCATGGAACAG
>DASTHJ010000067.1:0-8714 GCA_035718265.1 Steroidobacteraceae bacterium
GGGACGTGAAGACCGGGACCAGGATCGCGCTCGGCGTGCTCGCCGTGCTGGCGTTGCTCGCGCTGCTCGCGCCGTGGCTCACGCCCTGGTCGCACGACGCGCTCGACTGGCAACACCTGGCGACGCCGCCGGGCACCGAGGCGGCGCACTGGCTGGGAACCGATCGGCTGGGACGCGACCTGTTCGCGCGCAGCATGCAGGCGCTGCGCGTGTCGCTGGCGCTGGGTCTGCTGGCGACGCTGGTCAGCGTCTGCATCGGGGTCAGCTGGGGCGCGACGGCCGGCTATCTCGGCGGCCGCATCGACGCCGCCATGATGCGCTTCGTCGACATCGTGTATGCGCTGCCCTACGTGTTCATCGTCATCATCCTGTCGACGATGTTTCCGCGCGGCAGCCTGGCAGCGCTGTTCATCGGCATCGGCGCGGTCGGCTGGCTGACCATGGCGCGCATCGTGCGCGGCCAGACGCTGAGCCTGCGGCAACGCGAATTCGTCACCGCCGCAATCGCCGGCGGCGTCAGCACGCCAGGCATCCTCTGGCGGCACATCCTGCCCAACGTGATCGGCACCGTGGTCGCCTACGGCACGCTGACGATTCCGCAGGTGATCCTGTTCGAGAGCTTCCTGAGCTTCCTCGGTCTCGGCGTGCAGGAGCCGTACGCCAGCCTCGGCAGCCTGATCAACGAGGGCGCCCAGGAAATGGAAACTTCGCCGTGGATGCTGCTGGTGCCGGCCACGCTGCTCACCGTGGTACTCGGCGCGCTGAACGCGCTCGGAGATGGCCTGCGCCGGCGCCTGGAATCGGCCGATGACTGATCCTGCGCTGCTCGAGGTGGAGAACCTGCGCGTCGCGTACGGCGATCTCGTGGCGGTACGCGACCTGTCGTTCGCGCTGGCGCCGGCTCGCTGCCTGGGCGTCATCGGCGAATCGGGAGCCGGCAAGACCCAGGCGTTCCTGGCACTGATGAAGCTGCTGCCGGACCGCGCCCACGTCGGCGGCGTCGCCAGGCTGCGCGGGCAGTCGCTGCTCGACACTGCGGCCACGAGCTACCGCGGACGCGACGCGGCCATGATCTTCCAGGATCCGCTGAGCTCGTTGACGCCGCACCTGACTATCGGCGACCAGGTCGCCGAGCCGCTGGTGACGCATCGCGGCCAGGGTTGGAAGGAGGCACGGCTGCAGGCGGCGCGATTGCTCGACCAGGTGCGCATGAACGACATCCCGCGCCGGCTGCGCCAGTATCCGCACGAGCTGTCCGGCGGCATGCGCCAGCGCGCCATGATCGCCATGGCGCTGGCCTGCGACCCGCCGCTGCTGATCGCCGACGAGCCCACGACCGCACTCGACGTGTCGGTGCAGGCTCAGCTGCTCGCGCTGTTGCGCGAACTGATGCGCGAACGCCGCATGGCACTGGCGCTGATCACGCACGACATGGGCGTGATCGCCGCGCTCGCCGACGACGTGCTGGTCATGCGGCAGGGCAGCGTGGTCGAGCGCGGACCGGTGGCCCGGCTCCTCGGGCAGCCGGCGCACGAATACACGCGCGCACTGCTGGCCGCCATGCCGCGCATGGATGGCGCCGTGCCGGTGGCGCCTGCCATCACGGCGGACACGCCGCTCGCCGTCCGCGGCCTGACCGTGCGCTACCGCGTGCGCAGGCACAGCTCCTGGCGTACGCAGCAGCTCGTGGCCGTCGAAGATGCGTCCTTCGAGCTGCACGCCGGCGAAGCGCTGGGCGTCGTCGGCGAGTCTGGCTCCGGAAAGTCCACCTTGACGCGCGCGCTGCTGCGGCTGGGCCCGGCCGCGGCGGGCGAGGTGGTCTGGCTGGGCCATACATTGCGCGAAATCGAAGGCCGCGCGCTGCGCGAGTTGCGCGCCACCCTGCAGATCGTGTTCCAGGACCCGTTCGCGAGCCTCGATCCGACCATGAGCGCGGCGGAATGCATCGCCGAGCCGCTGCGGGCGTTGCGGCCCGGAATGGACCGGCAGGGGCGCGCGGCCGCCGTGCGGCGCGCGCTCGAGGACGTGGGACTGGAGGCGAGCTTTGCTGCGCGGCGCAGCCCCACGCTCTCGGGCGGCCAATGCCAGCGGGTCGCCATCGCGCGCGCCATGGTGCTGGCTCCCAAACTACTGGTGTGCGACGAGGCGGTGAGCGCGCTCGACGTGTCCGTCCAGGCGCAGATCCTCGAGCTGCTGGCGCGCATCAAGCGCGAGCAGGGCACGAGCCTGCTGTTCGTGAGCCACAACCTGGCGGTCGTGCGGCAGTTGTGCGAGCGCGTGCTGGTGATGTACCTGGGCCGCATCGTCGAGGCGGGTCCGACCGCGCAGGTGTTCGCCGCGCCTCGGCATCCGTACACGCGCATGTTGTTGGAGTCCGTGCCGTTGCTGGACCCGCAGGCCGAGCGCGCGCGCCTGCAACGCCTGGTGGCGACCGGCGAGACGCCTTCGCAGGTCGAGCGGCCCTCGGGCTGTGCCTTCCGCACGCGCTGCCCGGCGGCCGCGCCCGACTGCGCGCGGTGGCGTCCAGAGCTGGAGTGCGTCGAGGAATCGCACCAGGTGGCCTGCCTGCGCTGGCGTGAACTGCGGAACTGAGGCGGATTTCGCAGGACGGCAGGCTGCACGCCCTCGTGTGCCGCGCTATCCTCTTGGCCATGTCAGAACACCAGATCCGGCCCAGCGACGGCCTGCGGCAGGTCAAGTACGAGATCCGCGGCAGGCTCGCCCGGCGCGCGCAGGAGCTCGAGCGCCAGGGTTACGAAATCATTCCGCTGAACATCGGCAATCCCGGTGCATTCGGCTTCCGCACGCCGGAGACCATGCGCCTGGCGATGATCGAGAACATGGCCGTGGCCGAGGGCTATTGCCACCAGAAGGGAATCTTCCCGGCGCGCGAAGCCGTGGTCATGCAGCAGCAGATGCGCGGTGTCACGGGACTCAGCGCCGAGGAGGTGTTCATCGGCAACGGCGTCAGCGAGCTGATCGACCTCGCGTTGCGCGCCATGCTCAATCCCGGCGACGAGGTGCTGGTTCCGAGCCCTGACTACCCGCTGTGGTCGGCCGCAGTGACGTTGAATGGCGGCAAGGCCATCCATTATCCGTGCCGGCCGGAAAACGACTTCGTGCCGGATCCCGAAGAGATCGCCTCGCTGGTCACGCGCCGCACGCGCGCCATCGTGGTCATCAATCCCAACAACCCGACGGGCGCGGTCTACCCGCGCGCCGTGTGCGAGGCGATCGCCAGGCTCGCCGAAAGCCACAAGCTCGTGGTGTTCAGCGACGAGATCTACGACCAGATGACCTACGACGGCGTGGAATCGATCCCGATGGCCACGCTGGTGCGCGATACCGTCTGCTGCACGATGTCGGGCCTGTCGAAGATCTATCGCGCCTGTGGTTATCGCGTGGGTTGGGCGGCGTTCTCCGGCAACCTGCGAGGCGCGGGCGACTACCTGGCGGCGCTCGAGCTGCTGAGCTCGTTGCGCCTGTGCTCGAACGTGCCGGCCCAGTGGGCCGTGCAGACGGCGCTCGGCGGCTACCAGAGCATCAAGGAACTGCTCGCGCCCGGTGGACGCCTGTACGAATCGCGCCGCGCGATCCTGGAAGCGGTTGCCGCGAGCCGCTTCCTGCACCTCGCGCCGCCGAAGGGTTCGATGTATGCCTTCGTGCGCGTGCAGACCGCGGAGATCCCGGACTTCGACGACCAGACCTTCGCGCTCGACCTGCTCGAGCAGAAGCACGTGCTGCTCGCGCCAGGCACCAGCTTCAACGTGCCGTATCGCGATCACTTCCGCACGACGTTGTTGCCGGATGCCGCGCTGCTCAGGAAAGTCTTCGCGCGCATCGAGGAATTGCTGGGCGACTATGCATCGGGCGCGCCGCCCGCCGGAGAGCGCGTCGTGCAGGCCGCTTCTCGGTTCAAGTAGTGTTGAAATAATCAACACAAGCTATTGAACGAAAATAGACTTTCACCGCCCATTTCCGAGGCGTTGGCGTCCGGTGCGACGCTCATCGTCGGCAACGCGCAGCGCCAGGCCGCGGTACGGAGCGCCTGGTCGGCGGCACAACGCGATCGCGGGCGCACGCTGTGGAGCACACCGCGCGTGCTCACGTTCGCGCAATTCGCCGAGGCCAGGCTCGACGCGCAGTGGAGCGCGGCGAACGTTCCCGACCAGCTGTTGCCGGCCGGCGCCGAGTGGGCGTTGCTGCGCGACCTGCGGCGCGAAGCCGGAGGCAGCGGCGAGGCGCGCGCTTTGCTCGGCGCGGTCCGCACGCTGCGCGACTGGCAGATTCCGCGCACGCGCGCCGCGCTCGGCGGCTCGCCGGAGGGCAGCCTGCTGCTCGAGGCGCTGGAGGCGCTCGGGCGCCTCGCAGCGGAGCTCGGCCGCAAGCCCCTGGCCGACTGGTTAGGCGCTCTCGATCCCGTCTCCGGCGGGCTGTGGCATGCCGGGCTCGCCCATCCGCCGCCGCTGCATCGGGCCGCGCTGCAGCGGCTGGGCTCGCGCGCGGTGCCGGTCGCGGCGGCCACGACGCCCGTGGCGATCGCCACGGCCGACGACGACGAGCATGAGCTGGCGCTGATCGCCGCCTGGTGCCGCCAACACCTCGAGGACGATCCCGACCGGCGCCTGCTGATCGTCGACGCGAAGCTGCGCCAACGCCGGCGGCAGTACGAGCGCGTACTGTCGCAGGCACTGTCGCCGTCCGAATGGCTGTCGCACGAGGCGCGTGCCTTCTCCACGTTCTTCTCGATCGAAGGCGGACAGCCGCTCACCGATTTCCCGCTGATCGCGCACGCGCTGCTGACCATGCGATTGCTGACCTCCAGCCTGAGGGTCGACGAAGTGCTGCTGTGGCTGCGCATGCCGTTCCTCGACCAGCCCGGCGACGTGTTCGCCGGGGCCGCCATCGAATCGCTGATCCGCGAGGGGCACAAGCTGGAGTTCAGCGCCGCCGCGCTGGCCGCGCAGCTCGAGCGGCGCACCACCGATTCGGCCCGGGCTCTGGCCGCGCGACTGCGCCAGGCCACGGCGCTGCTCGGCAACGACTCCCGGCCAGCGCACGAGTGGGCAGCGCGCCTGCTCGCCGCATTGCGCGCCGTCGGCTGGCACGGCTCCCGGCCGCTGCGCTCCGACGAGAAGCAGACCGTCGACCGGTGGAACTCGCTGCTCGACGAGTATTCGGCGCTCGGCAACTGGCTGCCGCGCGCTGCCGCGGCCGAAGCGGTGGCGACGCTCACCGACCTGGCGCGTGAACGCAGTTTCGATCCGGCCAGCGTCGCGGCCCCCGTGACGCTCAGCGACTCGCACGACGATCCGCTGGTCCACTACGACGCCATCTGGGTGGCGGGCCTCGACGCGGCCCAGTGGCCGCCGCCGGCGCGCCCCGACGTGTTCATCCCGCTGCGCCTGCAGGTGGCCGCCGGCATCCCCGCTGCCAGCGCGGCCGGGCAGAGCGCCCGGGCGCGCGCGTCGCTGCACGCGTGGCGCGCGGCGACCTCTTCGCTGGTGTGCTCCTGGGCGAGGCTCGACGGCGATGCGCACCGCACCCCAAGTCCGCTGCTCGCGCGAGCGGAGCCACGCAACGACTACTCGCCGCCGCGCCCGCAGGGCCTGGCGCCGCTGGCCGCGCTGCTGCATGCACCGCAGCTCGAGCAGATCGACGATTCGCGCGGCGTGCGCGTGAACACCGCGTACATCGTGCCCGGGGGTGTCACGCCGCTGCGCCTGCAGGCCGAGTGCGGCTTCCACGCGTATGGCGAGATGCGCCTGTCCGCCGCGCGCCTGGAAGAACCCCGGCCGGGGATCGATCCGCGTGATCGCGGCAAGCTGCTGCACAAGGCGCTGGAGCTGGTGTGGAGCAAGCTCGACGCCCATTTCCTCACGCTCGCCGGCAGCGACGCGTTGTCGCGCGGCCCGGCCATCGCCGACTCGGTGCGCGCTGCGATCACGCACGTATTCCACGGGCACGTGCCGCCCGAGCTGCAGCCCGCGGTCGAGCGCGAGGCCCGGCGACTGGAGCGGCTGATCGAGGCGCTGTTCCAGGAAGAGGCCCGCCGCGCCCAGCGGGCGACGTTTCACGTCGAGTGCCTCGAAGCGCTGCGCCAAGTCACCATCGCCGGCGGCACCTTCGAAGTGCGCATCGATCGCATCGACAAATTGCAGGGCGGCGGTTACGCCATCCTCGACTACAAGACCGGAGAACCGCGGCCGCTGCGCTGGAGTGCCGAAGCCGTGCGCGATCCGCAGCTGCTGGCCTACCTGCTGGCGGAGCGTGGGCGCGACGTGCAGGCGCTGGCCAACATCTCGCTGACGCGCGGCCGCGCGCGGTTCGTCGGCAAGGCCGCGCGCACCGGCCTGCTGCCCGACGTCATCGGACTGAATGCCAGCAAGGTGCCGGCCGAGCAGATCGATGCCGCCTGGCACGCGGATCTCGATGCCTGGGTCGCGGCGCTCAGCGACGTGGCGCGGCGCTATCTCGATGGAGAAGCGCCGGTCGAGCCCGCGCCCGACGTGTGCCGCAATTGCCATCTGACCGTGCTGTGCCGGCGCGTCGAGCTGGCCGACCAGCTCGAAGGCGTGGAGCCGGGCGATGAATGAGCGTGTCGCGGACGCCGAAGCGGATACGCGTGCGCGCGAGCAGGCGCTCGACGTGTCACGCTCGTTCATCGTGCAGGCCCCGGCCGGATCCGGCAAGACCACGGTGCTCACGCAGCGCTATCTGCGGCTGCTGACCACCGTCGAAGAGCCCGAACAGGTGCTGGCCATCACGTTCACGCGCAAGGCTGCAGGCGAGATGCGCGAACGCGTGCAACGCGCGCTCGAGGGCGCGTCGGCGCCACGCTCCGAGGCCGACCGGCTCACGCTGGAGCTCGCCGCGCGGGTGCGCGAGCACGCCGCCACGCGCGGCTGGGGTCTCGACGAGAGTACCGCCCGGTTGCGCATCCAGACCATCGATGCGTTCAATGCCTACCTGGCCAATGCCATGCCGATCACCTCGCGCAGCGGCTTCGGTCGCGGCATCGCGGATGCGCCCGAGGACCTGTACGCGAGCGCCGCGCGCGAGACGCTGCGCGACGCGGAGCGCGATCCGGACATGCGCGTGCCGTTCGAGCGCATCTTGCGCCGGCTCGACGACAACTGGGCGATGCTCGAACGCCTGATCGCCGGCATGCTGTCACGGCGTGCGGAATGGCTGCCGAACCTGCCGCAACTGTCGGGCGAAGCGCTGGCGCCGAAGATCGAGGCGAGCCTGCGGGAGATCGTGCTCGAGGAACTCGAGGCGGCCGTGAAAGCGTTGCCGCTCGATTTCCTCGGGCTGGCCAGCGAAGCGGCGCGCATGGCGGTACAGCATCGCGGCGCTGCGGCGGATGCGGACCTGGCGGCCTGGCGCGAGCAGCGCGATCTGCCGCAGGTGTGCATCGAAGACCTGCCGCGCTGGCGCGCGCTGCGCGACTTGTCGCTCAAGCGCGATGGTGACCCGCGCGAGAAATTCACGCGCACGCAGGGCTTTCCGGCCGACGACCCGGACGCCAAGGCGCTGGGAGTCGCATTTGCGGAGCGACTGGCGACGCTGGAGGCACGCCACGTCGCGGCGCTGCGCGTCGTCGGCATGCTGCCGGATCCGGTGATCCCGGAAGCCGCGCGCGGTGCGCTCGATGCGCTGGCGCAGTTGCTGCTGCTGGCCGCCGCGCAATTGACCCGCATCTTCGACGAGCAGGGCGAATGCGATCATCCGGAAGTCGCGGGTGCGGCGCGGCGGGCGCTCACCGAGGATTCGGCACCCACACCGCTCGCCGAGCGACTGGGCACGCGCCTGAGCCACATCCTGGTCGATGAATTCCAGGACACCTCGCGCGACCAGTACGAACTGCTGCTGACGCTCACGCAGGACTGGTCCGAAGGCGATGGCCGCACGCTGTTCCTGGTCGGCGACCCGATGCAGTCCATCTACGGCTTCCGCAACGCGGAGGTCGGGCGCTTCTCCACGGTGCGCGCCGCCGGGCTGGGCCAGCTGCGCCTGCAGCCACTCGAGCTGCGGCGCAATTTCCGCTCGGCGCCGGCGCTGGTGCACTGGTGCAACGACACCTTCTCACGCGTGTTTCCCGCCGCGGACGACGTGCGCCGCAGCGCCGTGCGCCACCTGGCGAGCGTCGCGGCGCGCGCCGGGCTCGAGGGAGCGCCGAACCTGTACCGCGTGGACGCGGACTGCGGGCCGCGCGGCGAGGCCGACGCGGCCGCCACCCGGATCGCCGAGCTCACGCGCACGCGACCGGGGGAGAGCATCGCCGTGCTGGCGGGCGCGCGCACGCACCTGCGCGCGATCCGCGCCGCGCTGGCGGCGCGCAGCGTGCCTTTCATCGGCGTCAATCTCGAGCCGCTGGCGGACGTCCCGGTGGTGCGCGATCTCGAAGCGCTGGCGCGCGCGCTCGAGTCGCCGCTCGATCGCGTGGCGTGGCTGGCCGTGCTGCGCGCACCGTTCATCGGGCTCGCGCTGCCGGATCTCACGGTGGTCGCCGACGCCGCGCGCGGCAGGACCGTGGCCGAAGCGCTGAGCGGCGACATTCCGGGGCTGTCCACCGACGCCATGGAACGCCTGATCCGCACCAAGTTCCTGCTGCTCGCCGCGCACGCGCAGCGCGAGCTGGAACCGCGGGCGCACCTGGTCGAGCGCGTCTGGCTGTCGCTCGGCGGACCGTCGGCCTGCGCCGATGCGGC
>DASTHJ010000068.1:0-4853 GCA_035718265.1 Steroidobacteraceae bacterium
CGATGCACGGTGCCGCCACCGGCGGTGATCATGCCGCGGTAGCGCTCGATCATGGCGGGGACCTGCTCGCTCTGGTCCGGATGGACCAGGAACACGATTTCGTAATGCCTCATGTGTCCTCCTTACGGATATAGCCACCCGTCCGAGGCGTTGGGCAGAGTGGCAAGGGGGTAAAAACGGGCGCGAAGAATACTCGAACGCCGGCGCGCGAAGCAAGCGCAGAATCGCCGCCCCGGGCCTATTTTTCAATCACTTACGCTTCTTCGAGCCTTCCAGCCGCTGACGCAGGGCCTCGTAGAGCAACATGCCGGTGGCGACCGAGACGTTCAGGCTGTCCACCGAGCCCTGCTGGGGCAGCCGGACCAGGAAGTCGCAGGTCTGCCGCGTGAGCTGGCGCAGCCCCGCCCCCTCGGCGCCCATGACCAGGGCAATCGGCCCGGCGAGGTCGACTTCGTGCGCGAGCTTCGGCGCCTCCGCATCCGCGCCGACGATCCACAGGCCCGCGTCCTTCAGCAGACGCAGCAGGCGCGCCAGATTCGTCACCACGGCCAGCGGCGTGGTCTCGGCGGCGCCGGCCGCCACCTTGCGCACGGTCGCGTTCAACTGCACCGCGCGGTCCTTGGGAATCACGACGGCCAGCGCGCCGGTCGCATCGGCCGTGCGCAGGCAGGCGCCGAGATTGTGGGGATCCTGCACGCCGTCGAGCACCAGCACGCAGGGCTTCTCGCCCACCTCGAGCGCCGCGGCGAGCGCGCCCAGCAGTTCCTCCTCGCGCCAGGGCGGCAGCGGTTGCACTTCCACGTACACGCCCTGGTGCACGGCATCGCCGAACAGTTGCCTGAAACTGCCGATGGGCGCGCGCTTCACGTGCTTGCCGGCGGCGCGCGCCAGCGCCTCGACCTCCGCCATGCGCGGCTCGCGGCCTTCGGCGATGGTCACCGTGCCCACGCGCCCGGCATGGCGCGTGAGCAGCGCGCGCACGGCGTGCAGCCCGTACACCTTCTCCAAACTACTTCTCCCGGCCGCGGCCGTTCCTGCCGCCGCGTTTCGAACCGCGGCGCGACTTGTGGGGAGACTTCTGCGGCCGCCGCGGTGCGCCTTCCTCTATTTCGACCAGCGCCAGGTCGACCAGGCCCTCGATGGGATTCACGCTGGTCACGATCACGTGCACGCGCGCTCCCATGCCCAGCCGGCGTTTCGAGGCTTTCCCGACCCAGGCCCGTCCGCCGGGCTCCATCTGGTAGTCGTCGTCACGCAAGTTGTCGATGTGCAGCAGTCCGTCGACGCCCACGGCCGTGAGCTGCACGAACGCGCCGAACTCGACCACCGTGGTGATCAGGCCCTCGAAGGTCTGGCCGATGCGATCGCGCAGGTAGACACACTTGAGCCACGCCGACACGTACCGGTCCGACTCGTCGGCGCGCTTCTCCAGCGCGGTGAGCTCGGCGCCCGCCACGGCCAGCTGTCCGCCGTCGTAGCGTGCGCCATGCGGATCGCCGGGTGACAGCAGCGCGCGCAACGTGCGATGCACGACCAGGTCCGGATAACGGCGGATCGGCGAGGTGAAATGCGCGTAGTGGCCGAGCGCCAGCCCGAAGTGTCCGATGTTCTGCGGCTGGTACACGGCCTGCTGCATCGAGCGCACGATCAGCGACTCGATGAACGGCCGCTCCTCGGAATGCCCGAGACGGTCGGTAATCGCGCGGAAGTCGCGCGGCTTCACGTCCTCGGGCAGGTCGGCGGCGACGCCGAGCGCGTTCAGCGTCTCCAGCAGCTGCGTGATCTTCTTTTCCTCGGGCGCGCCGTGCACGCGATACAGCGTGCCGACGCCACGCTTGTCCAGCTCGCGCGCCACGGCCACGTTGGCGAGGATCATGCACTCCTCGATGAGCTTGTGCGCCTCGTTGCGCTCGTACATGTACACGCGCTGGATGCGCCCCGCGGCGTCGATGTCGAACTCGGCCTCGGCGGCGTCGAACTCCAGCGCGCCGCGCTTGTGGCGCGCCTTCTGCAGCGCGCGGTACACGTCCAGCAGCGGCAGCAGCTTGTCGGCCAGCGGGCCGAGCTCGGCGCGGGCCTCGGGGCGTCCCTCGAACAGCGCGGCGAAAGTCTTCGAGTAGGTCAGTCGCGCCGCCGAACGCATCACCGCCGGATAGAAATGCGCGTCCAGCAACTGGCCGGTGCGCGACACGATCATGTCGGCGGCGAAGCACAGCCGGTCCACCTGCGGCTGCAGCGAGCACAGCACGTTCGACAATTCGAACGGCAGCATCGGGATCACGCGCGTCGGGAAATACACCGAGGTGCCGCGCTCGCGCGCGCTGGCGTCGAGCGCCGTGCCGCGCCGCACGTAGTAGCTGACGTCGGCGATCGCGACGATCAGGCGGAAGCCCCTGGCGTGCGGCTCGGCATAGACCGCGTCGTCGAAATCCCTGGCGTCCTCGCCGTCGATGGTGACGAGCGGCAGGTCGCGCAGGTCGAGTCGCTGCGCCGCCTCGCCGGCATCGACGGCATTGCCGTAGGCCCGCGCCTCGTGCAGCGCCTCCGGCGAGAATTCGCGCGGCAGGTCGAAGCGCGCGATCGCCGCTTCGCAGGCCAGCTCGACCGGCTGCTCAGGATCGAGGCGCCGAGTGATGCGCGCCTGCGGCGTCGTGCCCGAGCCGCCATGGCGCGTCACCGCCGCGATCACCCAGTCGCCGTGCCGGACGCCGCCGAGCTCGGCCGGCGGCACCAGGCAGCGCAATCCGATGCGACGGTCGGCGGCGGTGACGAAGGCCGTGCGGCCATGGACCTCCATCGTGCCGATGAAAGCCTTGGTGGCGTGCTCGAGGACCTTTTCCAGCTTGCCCGAGTAGCGTCCATCGCGGCCGCGCTCCACCGCGACCCGCACGCGATCGCCGTGCATGACGCCGCGCATCTCGCGCGGCGGCAGGAAGATGGCCTCCTCGCGGCCCTCCACGCGCACGAAGCCGAAGCCGGCGCGGTTGGCGCTCACGATGCCTTCGGCGACATGCGGCATGGGCCGCGCGGGGGAAGTGCGCGCCGCGTGCGCCTTGTCCTGGCGGTTCGAATGGCGGCGCGAGCGTCGCTGGCTGTAATGGCTGCTCAAGTTTCTTCTTCCATAGTGTTGCCGGGGATTCTACGCGCTGGTCCCCGCGGATTGTTCCGACAGACAGCCGCATCCCGCGGCCGCCACCATGCCGGCACCTGAGGTGACGCATGAAAACGGGAATCCTGCTCGCATCCACGCTGCTCGCCGGACCGGTCGCGGCAGCCGACCTGACTCTTTATGCGGACGGCGACTATCAGGGTCGCGCGCTGTCGGTGGTCATCGACGAGCGGCAGCTCGGAGTGCTCAACTTCGACGATCGCGCCTCCTCGGTGGTCATCGAGAAGGACGCCTGGATCCTGTGCAGCGAGCCGGATTTCCGCGGGCAGTGCGTGACACTCGAGCCGGGTCGCTATGCCTCCCTGGAGGAGCTCGGCCTCGACGATGCCGTGACTTCGGTGCGGCGCCGCGATCCGGCCGACATCGGCGTATTCCGGTGAACTCCCGGGTGCGTCCGCAAGGAAATTGACAGTCTCGACCGCAATCCGTACCTTTCGCTGCCCTTCGCACCCTGCCCGGGTGGCGGAATTGGTAGACGCACTAGTTTCAGGTACTAGCGGGTAACACCGTGGAGGTTCGAGTCCTCTCCCGGGCACCACTCAGGACAGTTCCCATGCGCATTCCCGGCGAGCGCTCGTAGGGGATCGCGCCGACCGGTCCGTGATGGTCTGCGCACGCGTATGCTCGCGTCCATGTCGGGTATGGACACCGCGATTTCGATCGCCCTCGGAATCGGCCTCGCCGCGGCCGTCGGCTTTCGGGTCTTCCTGCCGCTGCTGGTCGCCGCCATCGCCGCACACACCGGCCACCTGCACCTCAACGAGCATTTCGCGTGGCTGGGCTCGCTGACCTCGGTCACCATGCTGGCCGTTGCGGCCGTCGCCGAAGTACTGGCCTATTACATTCCCGCCGTCGACCACCTGCTCGACACGGTGACCGCGCCGCTCGCGCTGGTCGCCGGCGTGATCGTCTCGGCGGCGGTGATCACCGACCTGCCGACCTGGATCAAGTGGAGCACCGCCATCATCGCCGGCGGCGGCGTCGCCGCGGTCACGCAGGGTGTCACGACGCTGGTGCGCGCCAAGTCGACGGCGTTCACCGCAGGTCTCGGCAATCCGGTGGTATCGACGCTGGAGATGATCGCGGCGCTGCTCGTGTCCACGCTCGCGTTGCTGGCGCCGTTGATCGCGATCGCGGTGATCGTGCTGATCTGCTGGTTCACCGTACAGCTGGTGCGCAGGTTCATGCGCAGCGACAAGCGGGCCCGGCCCTCGATGTAGGCCGCGGCCGACGCCCCGCGATCCAGCGCTCCCTTACAATCCGGGCCAACAAACAGGGAAGGCCCATGCGGATCCACGCCCCACTGCTCGCGATCCTGATGACGTTGTCCCTCGCCGTCCGGGCGGATGCGCCCGCGGGCGCCGATGCGCGCGACGCTGCACTGCTCGCGCGCATGACGCTCGAGGAAAAGGTCAACCAGCTCATGCTGCTCAGCAAGGGCACGATGACGGGGCCGGATTCCGCCGGGCGACCGAGCTTCTCCGCCGAGGAGCTGGCGCGCAATGGCATCGGCTTCCAGATGTCAGGGTTCGAATTCTCCGCGAAGGACATCAATCGCATCCAGCGCATCGCGGTCAAGGAATCGCGGCTGGGAATCCCGGTGGTGTTCGCCACCGACATCATCCACGGGTACTGGACGGTGTTCCCGGTGCCGCTCGGCCTCGCCGCCACCTTCGATGCGAAC
>DASTHJ010000069.1:0-4347 GCA_035718265.1 Steroidobacteraceae bacterium
GGCCCGCTCGGCCGCAAGATGTACAAGAAGCTGCACGTGTTCGCGGGCGACAAGCACCCGCACGCCGCCCAGCAGCCCAAGCAGCTCGAAATCTAAGGAATCGTTTTCATGCCCGCAGCAGCCAAAGCCAACTACGGCACCGGTCGTCGCAAGACCTCCGCCGCCCGCGTGTTCCTCAAGCCGGGTACCGGCAAGATCACCGTCAACGATCGTCCGCTCGACGAGTTCTTCGGGCGCGAGACCGGCCGCATGATCGTGCGCCAGCCGCTCGAGCTGGTGCAGCTCGCCAACAAGTTCGACATCACGGTGTCGGTCGCCGGCGGCGGCATCACCGGCCAGGCCGGCGCGATCCGTCACGGCATCACGCGCGCGCTGATCGAGTACGACGCGGAGCTGCGCAAGCCGCTGCGCGTCGCCGGCTTCGTGACGCGCGATGCGCGCGAGGTGGAGCGCAAGAAGGTCGGCCGCCGCAAGGCACGTCGCGGAACCCAGTACTCGAAGCGTTAAGCGTTTCGCTGGTATTGCGCGCCGGACGGCCAGGAAATTTGGGGGATCGTCTAGCGGTAGGACAACGGACTCTGACTCCGTTTACCTAGGTTCGAATCCTAGTCCCCCAGCCAACACAGAAGCCCGCCATCCGGCGGGCTTCTTCTTTTCACGCGGTGGCGCGCGGCGCACCGCGGCAGGTAGTTAGACGGATCGCGAGCGGACGCTGGCGCGTTTGCTGCCGGTGTCCGGTGGCGGTGCGGCATCCGCGATGACCCGCGCCGTATCCGGGGCCGGGCGCTTCGCGGCAATTCCAGGTCAGGCGCTGGCCTACAAGATCGGCAGTTCAGGCAAATCGAACGGCGGCGCCGCGCGGGCGCTGGGTTCGCTGGAAGTGTTCGAAACCAAGGATCGACCGCGGATTGCCGCACTGCGCCAGCACTTGCGACCCGCCCATTGCAGGCGCTGTCGCCACTTGACGCCACCCCCGCGCACGCGGCCGGCGACGGGCGTAGCATCGCACCATGATCTGGCCCACGCCGTCCCACGCGATACTGCTGTTGCTGTTCGCCGGCGTATTCATCCACTTCCTGCAGGCCGGCGCCCGCACGTTCAAATTCAACAGCGGCGACGCGGGAGCCGGCGGAGCCATCGGCCAGTTTTCGTTCCTGGTCACCGGCATCATGGCGGCCTGGGGGCTCGGCCTTCGCATGCCCATGCAACCCGCCAACCAGGCCGTCGCGCTGCTGCTGCTGATCGTGTCCGTGTCGCTGTACGAGTGGGCGCGACGCACGATCTGGGGCAGGCATTTCGGTCTGGCGCTGAGCGAGCAGGTCCCCGACGAGATCTGCGATTCGGGGCCGTACCGCTACATCCGCCACCCGATCTACCTGAGCTACGTGCTCGCCTTCCTCGCTTTGCTGATCGCGCTGCCGCACTGGACCACGGCGTTGGGCTTCCTGTTCAACGTGGTCGTGTACGTCGTGTTCGCGCGCAGCGACGAGCGCGTGCTCGCCGACAGCAAGCTGGCGGCCGACTATGCCGCTTACCGCCAGCGAACCGGCATGTTCTTCCCGAAGCTCAGTTCAGCAAGGCCTGGTAGACAGACGCCTTGAACTTCTCGGTGAAGTCCGTGCTGTTCGGCAATTGCTGGATCATCATCACGGTCACCAGCCGCTCGGCCGGATCCACGCGATAGTAGGTGCCATAGGCGCCGCCCCAGCCGAAAGAACCCACGGATTCCATGCCCGGAACGCCGTACCGGTCGGTGGTCTCGAAGCCGTAGCCGAAACCGAGGCCGCGCGGCGTCTTGAGTCCGTCGGCGATCTGGCTGGTGGTCATGAGCTTGACCGCGTGCGGCGAGAGGATGCGCACCTTGCCCAGCGCGCCGCCATTGCGCAGTGCCTCGAGAAAGGTGGCGTAGTCGCGCGCCGTCGAGACCAGGCCCGCGCCGCCGGCGAAGCTCCTGCGCGGTCCGTCGACGTAGCTGCCCTGGCCCCGGGCGCCGTCGGGAGCGCGCACTGCCTTGCCGTGCTCGTCACTGCCGTACACCGCGGCCAGGCGCGCGCGTTCCTGCTGCGGCACGAAGAAGTACGTGTTCTTCATGCCGAGAGGCGCGGTGATGTGCGTGCGGATGAATTCATCGAGCGGCACGCCCGACGCCTTCTCGACGATGCAGCCCAGCACGTCGGTGTTGTAGCCGTAGACGAACGCCTCGCCGGGTTGCGCGACGAACGGCAGCGTGCCCAGGCGTTCCATGAGCGTGCAGACCGGTTCGTCCTTGTCGGCGAAATACCAGCCGTAACCGGCCGCCGGACCCAGTCCCTTGGCCGCGTACAACGCGGCGAGATCGGGCCGCGTGCCATAGTCGATGCCCGCGGTGTGCGTGAGCAGGTCCTTGATCAGGATGGCGCGCTTCGCCGGCACGATCGAGTAACCGTTGCCGTCGTCGTTCTTCACGGCCACGGTGGTATTCGCGAACGTCGGGATCCACTTGCCCGCCTTGTCGTTCAGGGTGAGCCTGCCTTCCTCCATGAGCTGCAGGACCGCCACGCTGGTCAGCGCCTTCGACTGCGACGCGATGCGGAATTCCGTGTCCAGGGTCATCTTGCGGCCGGCTTCCTTGTCCGCCCAGCCCACCGCGCGCTCGTAGACCGGTTTGCCGTCGCGCAAAACCAGCGCCACGATGCCGGCGAGCTGCCCGTCCTCGACGTAGCTGTCGAGCAGCGCGTCGACGCGCGCCAGGCGCTCCACGGAAAACCCGTTGCGCAGCGTGTCCGCCTGCGCAGGCAACGTCGCCGCGGCGCCCAGCGCCGTGGCCAACAACATCGGCGCCAGTTTCTGTCTGACGTTCAGCATGCGGCTCCCCCGTTTCACTCAGTTCAGCGTGGCCACCACCACGGATTTTGCCGGCAGATCGAACACCCAGGAATCCCCGCGCCGCTTGCCGCCGGTGAATGCGGCCGGCTTGATCGCCTCGGGCTGCTCGAAGGTGTTGTGGGTGTTCATCTGCGGCGCGGTCAGCACGCGGGCGCTGATCTTCTTCGCCGATGCCCCGGCAATCTTCGTGGTGACGCGCGCCGGCGTGTGCGGATCGCTGTTCACGAGCGCCAGCACCAGCGTGCCATCGGCGCGCCGCGCGGCAGACACGCTGACCGCCGGGATGGAGACCTCGCCGTGCGTGTACTGCGGCGTGGTCAGCTCGGCCGGCAGCAGCGTCGCGCCCTTGAACGGGCGATACATCTCGAACACGTGGTAGGTGGGCGTCAGCAGCATCTTCTCCTTGTCGGTGAGCACCATGGCCTGCAGCACGTTGATCATCTGCGCGATGTTGGTCATGCGCACGCGGTCGGCGTGCGACTGGAAGATGTTGAGGTTGAGCCCGGCCAGCACCGCGTCGCGCAGCGTGTTCTGCTGGAACAGGAAGCCGGGGTTGGTGCCGGGCTCCACGTCGTACCAGGCGCCCCACTCGTCGACGTAGAAGCCGATGCGCTTCTGCGGGTCGTACTTGTCCATGATGGCCGAGTGCTTGCTGATCATCTGGTCGATGTCCAGCGTGTGCTTGAGCGTGATGATCCAGTCGCCCTCGTTGAAGTTCAGCGCCGGTCCCTTCGGCTTCTCGAAGCTGCCCGAGGGCAGCGTGTAGTAGTGCAGTGAATACGCGCCCATCTGCTTGGCGGCGTTCTTCATCAGCACCTCGGTCCAGTCGTAGCCGTCGCCGTACGGACCGCTGGCGACTTCGATCGGACGGTTGTCGGGCGGTGTCTTGATGTTCAGCGCGTACTTCTTGTACTCGTCCGCGTAGTACTCGGCGCGCATGTCGCCGCCGCAGCCCCAGGGCTCGTTGCCGACGCCGACGTAGTCGAGCTTCCACGGCTTGTCACGCCCGTTCTTGCGGCGCTCGTTGGCGAGCGACGACTGCGAGGGCGAGGTGATGTATTCGATCCACTGCGACATCTCCTCGACCGTTCCGGAGCCGACGTTGACGGCGAGGTAGGTCTTGGCGCCGAGCATCTCGGCCAGCTCGAAGAACTCGTGCGTGCCGAATGCGTTGGTCTCGATGACGCCGCCCCAGAAGGTGTTCACGCGGTGCGGACGCTGGTCGCGCGGGCCGATGCCGTCGCGCCAGTGGTATTCGTCGGCGAAGCAGCCGCCGGGCCAGCGCAGCACGGGGACTTCGAGCTTCTTCAGCGCCGCGAGCACGTCGTTGCGGTAGCCGCGCGTGTTCGGAATCGGCGAGTCCTCGCCCACCCAGATGCCTTCGTAGACATTGCGGCCCAGGTGCTCCATGAACTGGCCGTGCAGGGCCGGATCGATGGTCGCGCCGGGTTGGTCGGCGCGAATGGTGAGCGTTGCGTCGAT
>DASTHJ010000070.1:0-3240 GCA_035718265.1 Steroidobacteraceae bacterium
CAGCGGGATGAACTGCGGCAGTAGATAGGGCCCGATGGTCGGCAGCGTGCCGAGCGCGATCGGACCCTCGAGCTGGTCCTTGTCCGCCTCGGCGACGTCCTTGATGGCCGCCGCCTGTTCCAGCACCTTGGCGGCCATCGCGACCACCTTCGCGCCGAGCGGCGTCGGCAGGATCTTCTGCTTGCCGCGCTCGAACAGCACGCCGAGCTCCTCCTCGAGCTTCTTCACGGCGATGGAGAGCGTCGGCTGGCTGACGTGGCAGCGCTCGGCGGCGCGGCCGAAATGCTGTTCCTGCGCCAGCGCGACGATGTAGCGGAGCTCGGTCAGGGTCATGGGAGGCATCATGGGCCCGGCGGCGGCGCCTTTTCAATCACGGACTTGCCCTGCAGAATCGGCCGCAGGGAGGAAGACAATGCACCGGATTCGCTGGATCTCGTGGGCGCTCGCCTGCACTTTCTGCACATCGCTGGGCGCGGCGCCGCCACCCGTCGAAGCCTATGGTCGCCTGCCGGCCATCCAGACCGCGGCCATTTCGCCCGACGGCAAGCGCGTGGTGATCTCCGTGGGCTTCGAGTACAGCTCGGCCGAGCCGGATCGCGAGCTGACCGCCCTGCGCATCGTCAACATCGACACCGGCGCCATCGAGCACACGCTGCCCTCCCCGCGGGCCAACACGCTGCGCGGCGTGGGCTGGGCCGACGACACACGGGCTTACTACTTCATCAGCGCGACGGTCAACGTGAAGGACCTGGCGCCCAGCTCCTGGCCGGTCATGTTCCGCGGCTCGCGCGTGGAGATCTTCCGCACCGGGGTCTTCTCCATCGAGACCAAGGCCGCCACGATGCTGATGAACTCCTCGGACTTCCGTTTCAACTCGTCGTTGACCGGACTACAGGCGCCGATCGACGGCGATCCCGCCTATGCGCGCGTGGTCACCTGGGGCGGCGGCAGCACGATGATGAACGCGAATCCGCGGCTGTGCGTGTACCGCGTGAGCCTGGACAACGGCAGCGCTTCCTCGGTGCTCGAAGGCAATGCGCAGACGCGCGGCTTCCTGATCGATGCCGACGGCAAGCCGGTCGCGCGCGTCGACATCAACGAGCGCAGCAACCGCTGGCAGCTGTTCGCGTACCAGGGCGACGAGGAACGCATGATCCTCGAGCAGGTCTCGGAGATGGGCCTGCCACTGCAGATGTATGGATTGCTGGACGACGGCCGCATCGCCGCCGTGAACCAGCACGAAGGCGGCGCGCGTGACACGCTGCTCGGCATCGACCGCAAGAGCGGCGAGATGAAGCCGGTGTACGAGTCCGGCGGCGGCGACGTCTGGGCGATCACCGATCCCTGGCGGCATCGCGTGGTCGGCGTCTCCTGGACGGACGATCTGCCGGCGCAGAAGTTCTTCGACGCCGATCTCGACCAGGTCGCGCGCGAACTGCAGCAGTACTTTTCGGGCGGATACGTGCACATCGTCAACTGGTCGCGCGACCGGTCGCGCCTGGTGCTGTTCGGCGAACGGCCCGGCGATGCCGGCGCCTGGTACGTGTACGAACGCAGTGCGCACAAGGTGCGCGGACTCGGCAAGTCCTACCCGGCGCTCTCGACCGCGGAGAGCCTGGGAGACCGGCGCGCCATCAAGTATCCGGCGCGCGACGGCACGGCCATTCCGGCCTATTTGACGCTGCCCGCCGGTGTCGAGCCGAAGAAGCTGCCGCTGGTGCTGCTGGTGCACGGCGGACCTCACGCGCGCGACGACTTCACGTTCAACTGGTGGGCCAGCTTCCTGGCTTCGCGCGGCTATGCGGTGCTGCAGCCCAACTACCGGGGCTCGACCGGCTACGGATACGCGTGGTTCGACGCAGGTCGCGGTCGCTGGGGCGACGGACTCATGCAGACCGACGTCGAGGACGGCGTCGACGCGCTGGCGAAGGCCGGCACCATCGATGCCGCGCGCGTCTGCATCATGGGCGGCTCGTACGGCGGATACGCCGCCCTCGCCGGCGCGACCGTCACGCCGGACCGCTATGCCTGCGCGGTCAGCGTGAACGGCGTGAGCGACCCGGAGCGGATGCTGAACGACGCGCGCAGCGGCCAGTGGGGCAAGCGCGGCACGCTCGCCGAGTGGTGGGGCAAGTCGATGGGCTCGGACACGAAGCAATTGCACCGCGTGTCGCCGCTCGCGCAGGCCGCGGCGGCGCGCATTCCGATCCTGATCATGCACGGCACGGACGACTCGGTGGTGCCCGTCGAGCAGTCGCGCGACATGCAAGCCAGGCTCCAGCGTCTCGACAAGCAGGTCAAGTACGTCGAGATCGAGGGCGACGATCACTGGTTGTCGGCCGCGTCGACGCGCACCCAGGTGCTGCGGGAAATCGAGACGTTCCTGGCGGAGAACCTGCGCGCGAAATGAGGTGATCTGCTAAGGCAGGGGCGTGATGCCCTCGCTGTGCACGATCCACTGCCCGTTCGGCGGGAACCCCGGGTTCAGCTCGTGCACGCTCTGCCCGCCGGCCACCATCAGGCCCACGGCGAGCAGCAGCGCGCCATTCGAGGGGAAATACGTTTCGGCCGCACGGCGGTAGCCGGGCCCGTCCGCGGAACCGGCGGCGTGTGGCGCGGCGTCCGTTTCCAGGTGGATGCGCGGCGTCATGCCGGAGGTGCCGAACTGGAAATTCTTCGCGTCGGTCAGCAGGAAATTCACGGCCATCTCGGGCTCGTCCAGTCGCGTGGCCGTCATCGCCAGCATCGGCCAGTCCCAACCCCAGGTCTGGCGCAGGTCCCAGTCGCTGACCACCGCCTGCAGCGTGCGTCGCATGGTTTCCCGGTCCGCGCCCCAGCCGGGCAGCAGCCCATAGGCCGCGACCAATGACGGATGATCGCGATTCGGGCATTCGGGCGCGGTATTGCCCTTCGAGCACTGCGGTGAACGCGCGCGTTCCCAGAGGTCGGGCTGCGATTCGGCGGCGAGATACACGCCGTCCTTCTGCGGCAGCTTCGAGAGCCGGAACAGGAAGTCATCCCACTTCGGGTCCTTGGGCAGGCCGAGCCGCACGCGCCAGTCCTGCGCCGTGGCGACGCCGAAGCGGAAATATTCCAGCTCGAAGGTCGGGTTGAACGTGGCCTGCGGATCGAAATTCTCCTGCGCCGGGATCATCGGCGGCCCGAGGATGTAGCGCTGCTCCTTCTTGTCGAAGTACGACCAGCTCACCAGCAGCTCCGCGGTCTCGAACACCAGCTCCT
>DASTHJ010000071.1:0-22248 GCA_035718265.1 Steroidobacteraceae bacterium
TCACCACCACCAGCGCCGACGTGACCGCGAGGGGTGTGCTCGGCGGCCAGCGCCTCAAGACCGTGAGCGGCGATGTCGTGTCCGACCTCGGCGGCGAAGACAATGAAGTGCGCTCGGTCAGCGGCGACCTGACGCTGCGCGGCAGCGGCAAGCCGCAGAACTTCCGTGTCAGCTCGGTGAGCGGCAGCCTGGAGCTGACCAACGCCGCCGGCAAGCTCGACGTGGTCACGGTCAGCGGCGATGCCCGCGTGCGCATGGGCGAGGCCAGCGAGCTCAATGCCCGAACCACCTCCGGCGACATCGAGCTGCAGGCCCGGATGCTGCGCGACGGGCGCGTCAGCGCCGAGAGCGTCAGCGGCGACGTCACCCTGAACCTGGACAGCGCCGAGGGCCTGAACCTCGAGATCGAATCGTTCAGCGGCGACATCATGGGCTGCCTGGCCAAGGACGTGCAGCGCGTCAGCAAGTATGGTCCCGGCGTGCGGCTCGACACCCGCTCCGGGCGCGACGGCTCGGCCCGCGTGCGCGCCAAGACGCTCTCCGGCGACATCGAGGTCTGCGACCGCTGACCTCGGCGTACGCGCCGCCGCGGCCGACATCGCTACAATGTCGGCCGCGTGCGCATTCTCAAATGGATTTCCTATGGGATCGGGGCACTGGTGGTGCTCCTCCTGCTGGCCCTGCTGGTGCTGGTCTGGGTCGTGGATCCCAATCGTTTCAAGCCGCGCATCGAAGCCGAGGTGAGGAAGGCCACCGGGCGTGAGTTCACGCTGGTGGGCGACATCGAGCTGGGATTCTTCCCGTGGCTGGCGCTGCGCTCGGGTCCCGGCCAGTTCGGCAATCCGCCGGGATTCCCGGCCGAGCCCATGGCGAGCTGGCGGCGCGCGCAGGTCGGCGCGAAGCTCCTGCCTTTGCTGCGCGGCGAGCTGGTGGTCGATCGCGTGCGGCTCAGCGGTCTCGACCTGCGACTCGTGCGCCACGCCGACGGCAGCGCGAACTGGCAGGGCATCGGCTCGGGCGAACCGGCCGAAGCGGAGCCGGCCGACCGGCAGCTCACGGTCGACGGCGTGGAGCTCGCGGACAGCCGCCTGCTGTTCGTCGACGAGGGCGCGCCGCGCCGCATCGAGATCACCGGGCTCTCGCTAACTACCGACGAAATCTCCGCCGGCCGGCCGTTCACCGACACGCGCATCGCAGGCCGGCTGCACATGAAAGGCTTCGCGTCCGAAGGCGTGCCATTCGAGCTCGAGGTGCCGCGGGTCACGCTGGCCGAGGACGCCTCGCGACTCGGCGTGCCGGAGTTCTCGGCGAAATTCGGCGGTCTCGAGGTGGCGGGCGGTGTCGAGGGCAGCCTCGCTGAGCCGTTGCGCATCGAAGGCAAGCTGACGAGCGAGCCGTTCGACGCGCGCGCGCTGCTGGGCACGATGGGCATCGAGGCGCCCGGGACCACCGATCCGCGCGCGCTGACCCGGCTGCAGCTCGCCGCCGACTGGCAGCTCGACGGCGGCGCGATCTCGATCGATCCGCTGAAGCTCACGCTCGACGACACGCATTTCAGCGGCAGCTTCCGCCGCGGCGCGGGCGAAAACCCGGTCGGCGAATTCAGGTTGCACGGCGACGCACTCGACCTCGCGCGCTACATCCCGCCCGCCAATTCCGACAGCGAACCCTTCGTGCTGCCCACGGCCCGGCTGCGCGCGTTGCAATTTCGCGGCGTGCTCGAGCTCGAACAGGCGACGCTTGGCGACGTCGTCATGAAGGGCGTGACGCTGCGGTTGCTGCTGGACGGGCAGGGTCTGCGCAGCGTGGAGAATTCACCGTGAGCGCGCGCCAGCCGCTCGCGCCGCGACTGCTTGAATGGCACGCGCGCGCCGGGCGCCACGACCTGCCCTGGCAGCAGCAACGCACCCCGTACCGGGTCTGGGTCTCGGAGATCATGCTGCAGCAGACGCAGGTGAGCACGGTGATCCCGTACTTCGAGCGCTTCATGCGCCGCTTTCCCGAGGTACGCGCTCTCGCGGACGCGCCCCTCGACGACGTGCTGCACCTGTGGACCGGGCTCGGCTACTACGCGCGGGCGCGCAACCTGCATCGCGCGGCGCAGGTGATCCGCGACCAGCATGCGGGCCGCTTCCCCGAAGAGTTCGACGCCGTCATGGACTTGCCGGGCATCGGCCGTTCCACGGCCGGCGCCATCCTCGCGCAGTCGCGCGGTGCGCGGCATGCCATCCTCGACGGCAACGTCAGGCGCGTGCTGTCGCGGCACTACGCCATCGACGGCGCGCCGAATGACGCCGCGACGCTCGCCGAGCTGTGGCGGCGCGCCGACGAGAACACGCCCACCGCCGACCTGGCCAACTACACGCAGGCCATCATGGACCTGGGCGCCACACTGTGTACGCGCAAGCCGTGCTGCGAGCAGTGCCCGGTCGCGGCCGACTGTCGCGCGCGGCTGGAATCCCGGCAGGGCGAACTGCCCGCGCCGAAGCGCCGTCGCGCGGCGCGCCGGCTGCGGCGCGCCGTCATGCTGGTCGCGCGCCACGATTCGCGCGTGCTGCTGATGCAGCGGCCGCCGAGCGGCATCTGGGGCGGGCTGTGGTGCCTGCCGGAATTCGCCGACGCCGCGGCCGCGCGGCTGTTCGCGGCACGCCGTCTCGGACTTGCGGACCCCGACGGCACGGCCTTGCCCGACATCGAACACAGCTTCACGCACTTCGACCTGGTGATCACGCCGGTGCTGGTGCGCTGCGCGGACGCGGCTCGCGTGGGCGAAGGCGCAGAATTGTGGTACGACCTCGAGCAGCCGGCGCGCGTGGGCTTGCCGGCCCCCATCAGGACGCTGCTGGGCAACTTGTCCGAAGGAAGCGTGGAGTCATGAGCAGAATGGTTCATTGCGTGCTGCTGAAGAAAGAGGCGCCGGGCCTCGACAAGCCACCGTACCCGGGCGAGCTCGGGCAGCGCATTTTCGAGAACGTCTCGAAGGAAGCCTGGCAGATGTGGGTGCGGCACCAGGTCATGCTGATCAACGAGTATCGGCTGACGCCCATCGAGCCCGCGCATCGCAAGCGACTCGAATACGAGATGGAGAAGTTCTTCTTCGGCGGAGGCTCGGAGAAGCCGCAGGAGTACGTCGCCCCGCAGTAGAAAAAAAACAGACGGCGCAGTTGCCTGCGCCGTCCAAGGAACGGGGTCGAGCGGGGGGGGGTGCTCGCCCCGGGTTCTTAGAACCGGCCTGCCTGGAAGTCGGCGAACGCCTGCTGCAGTTCCTCGCGCGTGTTCATGACGAACGGGCCGTAGCGCGCCACCGGTTCACGCAGCGGCCGGCCCGCGACCAGGATGGCGCGCGAGCGCGGCGCGCGACCCTGCAGGCGCACGTCGTGGCCGTCGCCGAGCACCGCCAGCTCCTGCGAGTCGATGGTCGCCGCGTCGCGCGACAGGCCCACGGACACCGTGCCTTCGTACACGTAGACGAAGGCCGCATGTCCCGCGGGTACCGGCACCGCGAAGTCCACGCCGGCATCCAGGCGGATGTCCATGTAGATGGGATCCGTCGCCGGCTGCTTCACCGGGCCCGTGGCACCGTCCAGCGAGCCCGCGATGACCTTGACCTGCACGCCGGGCTGCTCCACGACCGGCAGCCGCTCGCCGCCGAATTCCTGGTAGTTGGGCGGAGTCATCTTGTCGCGCGCGGGGAGGTTCATCCACAGCTGGAAGCCACGCATGCGACCCTCGCGCTGCTCGGGCATTTCCGAGTGCACGATGCCGCGGCCCGCGGTCATCCACTGCACGGCGCCCGGCTCGAGTACCCCCTCGTGGCCGTGGTTGTCCTTGTGGCGCATGCGGCCATCGAGCATGTAGGTGACGGTCTCGAAGCCGCGATGCGGGTGCTCCGGGAAGCCGGCGATGTAATCCTCGGCCTTGTCCGTGCCG
This sequence comes from Steroidobacteraceae bacterium, assembly GCA_035718265.1. Taxonomy (GTDB): domain Bacteria; phylum Pseudomonadota; class Gammaproteobacteria; order Steroidobacterales; family Steroidobacteraceae; genus CADEED01. The sequence goes on from DASTHJ010000071.1 coordinate 3,931, forward strand.
AATTCGTCCAGCAGCAGGAAGGGGTCGAGGTCGGGCAGGCGGGGCTGCCCGATGACACGCGTGAGCCGCACGCCGGCGCCATCCGAGGTCGGTTGGCCGCGCAGGGTCTGCACGACGGCACGGGTATTCTGGGCTTCGGTGTTCATGGGCCGCCGTTCATGGAGGCGATGCGGCCGATTTCAACCACCCGGCCGTGAAGATCCCGCGGGCGGGTTCAGCCCTGGCCGAACAACAGCCGCGAAGCCTTTTCCTCCGCGGATCGCGGCACGAAGACCCCGCCGGCGTTCTCGCTGCAGTTGGTGATTTCGCCGACCAGCACACGGCGGCCATCGGTGTACAGGTCGATGCGGATGAAAGAGAACGGCGCGCTCAGCTTGCGTGCCAGTTCCAGCATGACCGGAAGCGTGGCCGGGCGCGGTGACGGTGCGGTGGAACGCGGATAGATGATCGAAAAGTCCTGCTCGTTCCACTCGACGTCGAAGAATTTCCGCGTGTGATGTATGTATCGGTCGAAGTCCTGCTGTATCAGTTTCGGTACGCCCTGCCAGCAGAACACCTTGAAGTCCTCGACGTTGGTGCGGTCGAAGACCAGCGGTTCGACGATCACCTTGGGCTGCAGGCCGCGATAGTTCACCTCGCGGCCGGCGCGGTAGTAGTCGAGGCCGAACCAGGCACGGATGCGGGACAGATCGACCGGCTCACCGCCGCGGCGCAGGATCACGTGCCCGCTGGCGTGCGTGGGCTTGATGCAGCAACGCGCCGGGAACTCGAAGGCATCGACCTCGGCTGGACTGCGCAGCACCGCGATCGTCGGTACGTTGAATTCCTCGCCGACCGTATCGCGAACGTAGTGCTTGACGCCTTCCTTGTCGGAGATCAGCACGCGCAGCGGCGCGCGGATCTCCTTCGAGGTCTTGAGGCGGTAGAGCACGTCGTTCCAGAGCATCTGCGCGCCCGGCGCGCGCCGGTGCTTTCTCAGGAACAGCAGGCGGTGATACAGGTTGTCTCCGAGACGATTGCGCGGCAACACACTCTTCTTCAGCCGCGGCAAGGCAGTCGCGAGCATGCGCTGAAGCAAGGATTCGGACTCGCGGGCCTGCGAACCGGCGCCCAGGACGCGGACATTCTCCATATTTCCTCCGTGGAACGAGGTGAGGATGCTCGAAGATCGGGCGGGCAATGGCTGTAGGAATCAGCCGCACCGATCCACGGAGAACGGACCTGTCGCGGGGCGGCAGTCGGGCACATTCGCCCCGCCGAATCAATCAGTTATCGGCGGCGTTGCTTGACGGCGCGGCGGCCGGCCGTTCTAATACGCGGCCCTCGAAAACCAACGGCGGCCAGGTAGCTCAGTTGGTAGAGCAGCGGACTGAAAATCCGCGTGTCGTTGGTTCGATTCCGACCCTGGCCACCACTCCACTTCGGGTCTATGCCGGTTACATAGGTAACGGTTTATTCCGGAGACATGGGTAACACCTTGGCAGCAAACGAGCGCGTTCGGCCGGGCGAGCACACGTCATGTGTGCTCGCTGGAGGGACCGGCCGAACCCATTCTTACTGGATGCTGCTGACCTTCCCGTCCTCGCCGAAATTGATCACCGTCTGCACGAAGCGGTTCTTCCAGTAGCGCCACGAGCTCGAGCTGAGATCCGGGTTGGCGTGGAACGGCGGGCGGCCCATGGCGAACAGCACGCCGTCGCGCGTCATGCCGACGCGTGGCTGGCCGGCCTTGATGCCTTCCTGGTCCACCTTGGAGAGCGAGTCCATCTTCTTCTTGTTGCAGGCGGGCCCGAAGTAGATGGCTTCCACCGCTTCGTTCAGCGTCTTGCCGGCGCCCTTGGTGAAGCCTTCGTAGGCGATCTCGAATTCCTGGCCGTTGTACTCGAACGCGATCTTCTTCTTGCCGACGTTGGTGATCAGCACGGTCGAGCACACTGGGATGAGTCCCGGGAGCTGGTAGTTCAGCGAATACAACACGTGCCGCTGCATGTCGGGATGCAGATTCGCGAGGGTCTGCAGGCGGTCGCCCTTGTGGATCTCAGCCAGGGACGGGCTGACGGCACAGCTCCAGACGAGGGCAGCGAGCAGGGCGGTCGAGACGCGGGTCTTCACGGTGTTCTCCTTGTTCTGGTGACGAGGCAAGTTTACTTGCCGACGACTCGGTCACCAATCGGGGCGCCGTGACGCCTATCTGAGCGTCGGGATACGTACGTCGACGACGTGGCGGTCGCGCAGCCGCACGCTGCCGCCGAGAAATGCCGACGACCCGATGTCCATGGCGTACAGCAGCTCGCGCGTGCCGTCCTGATCGCGCATCGAGGTGGGCGGCCCCAGCAAGCCGATGACCTCGAGCTCGGTCATGCCGGGCTGGATCTTTTCCCACTTGCCGGCGTCCAGCCATGCCGGACCGGTCTCGACCGGTGGCGGCGGACGCGGGCGTCCATTGGCCGAGGGCCGGCTGGATTGCAGGCGCAGCTGCTCGACCTGGCGGGCGAGGTTCGCCAGGTCTCGTTGCAGCGTGCGCACGTCCTGCTCGAGCCGCAGCACGCGCGCATCGTCCGCGGCGCGGCTCGACGATGGTGCGATCGGAAGCGCCAGGGCGACGCAAAGCATTAGCATTCGCTTCATGAAGGAACACCCATGATCAGGCACATCGCGATTCTGCTGCTGGTCGCCGCCGGCAGTCTGCCCGTACATGCCGCGGAGGCCACGTTGCCGGCCGAGTACCTGCGGCAGGGTGGCCCGCACGACTTCGACTTCGAGATCGGCAACTGGAAGACGCATTTGAAACGCCTGACGAATCCGCTCTCTGGCGAAGACGCCAAGTGGGTGGAATACGAGGGCACCTCGATCGTCCGCAAGGTCTGGGGCGGCCGCGCCAACCTGGTCGAGCTGGACGTCAGCGGTCCCGCCGGAAAGATCGAAGGCCTGAGCCTGCGGCTCTTCAACCCGCAGACGCGCCAATGGAGCCTGAACTTCGCCAATGCCCGCGTGGGTGAGATGACCCCGGCAACCCTGGGCGGCTTCCGCGAGGGCCGCGGCGAGTTCTATTCCACGGACACTTTCGACGGACGCGACATCCTGGTGCGTTTCGTGATCTCGGACGTGAAAAAGGACTCGGCGCGCTTCGAGCAGGCGTTCTCCGCGGATGGGGGCAAGACCTGGGAGGTCAACTGGATCGCGGTGGACACGCGCATCCCATGAGCGAGTGGGTTGGTTACTGTGCCGCGTTCCTGACCACCGCATCCTTCGTGCCGCAGGCGATCATGACCATCCGCTCGCGCAACACCAGCGGGATTTCGCTCGCGATGTACGTGATCTTCACGATCGGCGTGGCGCTGTGGTTGCTGTACGGCATCGCGCTCGAGTCCTGGCCGATGATCTTCGCGAACTCGGTGACGCTGTGTCTCGCGGCGACCATCCTGGCGTTGAAGCTCCGCTTCGGATGATCGCCGCGTCGATCATTTCTTTTCGGCCTGCGATTCGCCGATCGCCTGGTCCCAGCTCTTCGAGCCACTGACCCCGTCGAGGAACGGCAGCGCCGCGTCCACCAGCTTCGGCGAGAAGAAAATGTCGTAGTGCGTCTGGTCGGGCAGGATGGCCAGGCGGTTCTTCGACATATGCTCGCGCTGCCAGCCGGCATCGCGCAGTCCGCCGCCCAGCAGCTTGTAGAACTCGATTACGTGCTCGGGCCTGTACATGTCGCTGTCGCCGAACACGAGCATGGTCGGCATGGTCAGCTTCTTCACGTCCGCGGAGTAGTCGTAATGGCTGCGCATCAGGTCGCCGATGGCCTGCAGCAACTTGGGGAAGTCGTCCGGCTTCGGCGCGACGGCCACGTACGACTTGTACATCGGCGTGTCCTTCATGAATTCGGCGCTTGCGGCGCCGACCTGGTTCTGCTGCGCGCGGATGTCGTCGTAGAAGCCGGCGTCGGAGAATCCGGTCGAGACCAGCACCAGCCGGCGCACCTTGTCGGGATGCTGGGCCGCGAGCCGGAAGGCGACGCCGCCGCCGAATGAATAGCCGAGCGCGTCCACCTGTGCGTAGCCGAGCTCGTCGAGCACCGCGGCGATGTCATCGCCCATCGCGGGCAGATCGAACTTGCGCGTGCCGAGCTCGGTGCGGCCGTGGCCCTGCAGGTCGATGGCGATCACCTGGCGGTGGTCGGTGAAGCGCGGCAGGATCGGCTGGAACATGTCGAGCGATCCCAGGCCGCCGTGCAACATCAGCAGGGGCTCACCTTTGCCGCTGATCTCGTAGTAATAGCGGATGCCGTTGGCCTCGACGTGCCCCGACTTGTCCGCCGCCTGCGCGACGAGCGCGCTGAAGGCCAGAAAGGCCGCTGCCAGAATTCTCATGATCACTCCCGGTAGGTCGTTGCGAGTAACCATTGGTCGAACGGGCCGCCGGCAAATCGACATGCCCGCGGGAGCGATCTGCAGGCTATTCGGCTGAGGCGCCGGCGACCGTCACGACCAGCCAGGGCGCCGGGGTGCGCCCGAGCGCGGCGCTCCAGTACCAGGACGACACATCCGTGAACCCGCGACCCTCGTCGTCGCGGATCTGCTCGCAGACCTTGCGCGCGGCGCCATCGCGACTCGCGGTGAAACAACGCCAGCGGCCGCCGTCGCGATCGGTGCGGATCTGCGCGGCGCCGACCTCGAAGCCCCAACCCCGATAGCAGTCCTCGGCCGGATGCAGCTTGCGCGTCGGCCGGGTCACGCGACGCATCAGGATGTCCCGTCGACCGTCGGTGAAGCGCGCCACGGCGCCCGGGAAGTCGCCGAGGAAGCGACTCTCCTGCGCGGTGAGCGGCACGCGCATCAGGGGCTTGCCCTCGAACTCGTGCGGCCAGGGATGTGCCATTGCCGCCTGCGACGTCCCGGGACTGCGATGCGTGGCGAGCAGCGGCGCGGCGGCGGCCAGCACCGTGGCCACGAACAGACAGCGCGCGGCATTCATGTCGGCACCGCGAACCGCGGCGCGCGCCGCACCTTGCGACGACGGGTCTGCAGGTGCTCGCTCAGCAGCAGCGATCCGCCGACCATGGCGAAGGCGAGCATGCCGACGGCCGGATGCAGCCAGCCGGCTGGCGGCGTGTCGGCGGTCTCGAGCAGGAACAGCAGCGCCGCGCGCACGGCATTCGCGGCGAGCACGATGGGCAGCACGCAGCCCAGCGACAACAGCATCGCGCGCCAGCCGATGCGCGCGCGCATCGCCGCCAACACTGCGCACAGCAGGCTGCCGGTCCACAGCATGCGCACGCCGCTGCAGGGCGCATCGACGACCACGGTGCGGCCATGCTCGACCATGCTGGTGCCCGCCCGCACCACTTCGCCGCCGAACAGGTTCAGCAGCGCCGTGGCGCCCGAGGCGGTCACCGTGCGCAGCGGATAGCCCGCGTAGAACTGCAGCGACGCGATCACCGGCACCGACAGCAGCAGCAGGCAGATCACGGCGGGTAGTTTGTCGCGCGCGCCGCCCACGCTGATCCAGCTGCAGCCGAGCGCCGCCATCGCGAGCAGCGCGCGCGGCAGCGGCGGCGCGAACGGCGCCAGCAAGGCATACAGCAGCGTGCACGCGGCGGCCGCCAGCAACAGCGGGTCGCGCGCGTTCCAGCGCCAGCCGGCGCGCGGCCAGCTCAGCGCCACCGCCGCGAGCAGCGCGACCAGCGCCCAGGGCTCATCCGATCCGTCATCGAGACGCTCGACATACCAGCGCCACACCGGCCAGAAGCAGGCCGCGTGGGCCGCCATGGCAAGACCTGCCGGCAGCCCCGCGGAGTTGCCGGCGACTTCAGTCCGCACGCGCGCGACTCTTGCGGCGGCGCGCCCAGGCGGCGAGCGCACCCGCGATGCCGACGAGCACGATCAGCTCGGGCTCGGGCGAGGTCGGCACCGGCCCGCCGACTGCCAGGTCACTGACGCCCTGCGGCAGCGGCAGCGGCTGTTTCACGGTCTGCGTGTCGCCCGGCCGCGGATTGCGCACCACCTGGTCCACGGCGATGAACGAGGTGTAGTTGGTCAGCAGGTGATACTGCAGCCCGAGCTGCGTGATCTCCCGCACGCGCTCCGGCGCGTCGCGCAGGTGCTGGTAGTCGCCGAGGCGCGCGATGCGGCTGCGCGCCCACAGGTAACGCAGCGCGGAATTGTCCTTCGACCAGGGCGCCTTCTTCAGATCGAACACCTTGCGGTACCTGCCGTCGCCGGCGATGCCTTCCAGCACGAGCTGACCCTGGCGCTTGCCGCGGTACTTGCCGAACACGGCGACCGGGCGCTCGGCGAGCACGTCGGGGATGCCCGGCGGCTCGACGTCGTAGATGTCGAAGTCCTGGGCCGTGAGTCGCGCCTTGGTCAGCACCGGCGACTGGATGTAGCGGCGCAGCTGCTCGGCGCGCTGGTCCGCCTCCTCGGCGTTCGTGACGATGAAGGGCTCGCCCTGGCCGACGTGCGCCATGCCCTCGATGAGATAGCGGTTCACCGCCGTGCCGATGCCGAACGCGAACACGTTCGCGTTGCCGAGGTTGTCGCGGATCAGGTCGAAAGCCTGCGTCTCCACCGACACGTAGCCGTCGGTGACGATGACGATGCTGCGCGCGCGGTCCTCGCCGCCCGGCAGGGCGAGCGCGCGCTGCAGCGCCGGCAGCAGCTCGGTGCCGCCGCCGCCCTGCTGGTCGTTCAGGAGCGCGATGGCGCGCTTGACGTTCTCCGGCGTCGCCGGCAGCGGGCTCGGCGCGAGCACCGCGGAATCCCCCGCGAACAGCAGCACGTTGAACGTGTCCGTGGGGCGCAGGTTGCCGATCAGGTTGCGCATCAGCACCTTGGTGACTTCCAGCGGGAAGCCGAACATCGAGCCCGAGACGTCGACGATGAACACGTAGTCGCGTGCCGTGACCTGCGCCGGCGACACGCGTTTCGGCGGCTCGATCATCGCCAGGAAATACTTCTCGCCGCCGTCCTCGTACAGCATCAGGCCGGACTCGACGGCGCCGCCCGCGAGCTGGTAGCGCAGGATGAAATCGCGATTGCCGCCGTTGCCGGCCTCCTTGATCAGCTCGACGTCGGCGCGATTCGCGTCGCGGTAGGCCACGTGCACGCGATGCGACGAGGAGCCCGTGTCCTTGATCGGGATGCCCGAGTTGATGTTGGCGTGCAGCGTGAATTCGCTGGTGGGCTCTTCGCCCTCGTGCAGGTAGGGATTCGACTGCCACCGGTCCGCTTGCGGCACGGGCAGCGCGCTCTCGCCCTTGCTCACGTAGCGCGGCCCCACGACGGTCGGGTACACGAACTCGTAGAGCGAGTTCGTCGGCACGATGAGCTCGGTGTAGCGCAGCTCGACGTCCACGACGTCGCCCGGCAGGATGTTGGCCACCTTCATCTTGAAGACGTTCGGGCGGTGCTGCTCGAGCAGCGCGGCGCTCTTGCCGGCCGCCTTCGCGGCGGCGTACTCGGCGCGCGCCTGCTGCTTCTCGCGGATCTGCGCCACCACGCGCCGCTCGCCGATGATCATGGTGAGCCCGTGCACGGCGGCGCGCGTCGAGCCCGGGAAGACGTACTCGGCCTCGATGGGCGTCTTGCCGTCGTTGCGGTAGCGCTGCGTGACCGTGACGTCGGCGATCACGCCGGCGATCGACACCTGCACGTCGGTCGACTTGAGCGGCAGCTGCTCCGTGCCGCTGTCGCCGTGCACGAAGAAGTAGGGCGAGAGCGTGCGGTCGGCGCCGTCCTCGCCCGCGGCGGCCTGCGCCTGCGCCATCGCGGGCAGGCAGGCCAGCGTCACCACGACCCATCGAAACACCGCGCGCAGCTTGCTCATCGACGTCTCCCGGTTTGTTAGATGTATCCGGGATTGCAACGCGCGCCGGCGGCGCGCCGCGGGCGCAACCGTGGCAAACCGCCGACGGATTGTGGCGAAAAAAAGATGCGCGCTTGCTAAGCTCGCGCGCAACCTCGAGGGGGCCAGCTTGAACGCCACCGACATTCCCGTTCCCGGATCCGCCAGCTCGCGTCTTTCCAGGACGCTGCTCGCGCGCCACCTGGTGATGATCTCCATCGGCGGGATCATCGGTGGCGGCGTGTTCGTCGGCAGCAGCGGCGCGATCGCCAGCATCGGCCCGGCGGTGCTGCTCAGCTACATCTCGGCCGGCATCGTGGTGTTCTCGGTGGTCTGGCTGCTGGCGCGCATGGCCATGGACCAGCCCGGTCTCGGTTCCTTCACCGAGTACGTGCGCGCCGCGCTCGGCAACGGCGCGGGATTCATCACCGGCTGGTTGTACTGGTGGTTCTGGGTGGTGGTGGTGGCCTTCGAGGCGCTGGTCGGCGCGCAGATCGCGCACACCTGGCTGCCGACGTTCCAGGTATGGCAGATCGGCCTCGGGCTCATGGTGGTGCTGACCGCCGTCAACCTGTCGTCGGCGCGCTCGTATGGCGAGTTCGAATTCTGGTTTGCCTCGATCAAGGTCGCGGCGATCGTCGCGTTCATCGTGATCGCGGCGGGCTGGCTCATGGGCGTGAACAATCCCGCGAGCCCGGGGCTCGGGAATCTGTCGGCGCACCAGGGGTTCGCGCCGTTCGGCTGGGTGGCCATCCTGAGCGGCACCACGACGGTGATCTTCTCGATGGTGGGCGCGGAGATCGTCACGGTGGCCGCGGCGGAGTCGGCCGAGTCGAACCGCACCATGTCGCGGCTCGCGGCCAACGTGGTGCTGCGCATCCTGCTGTTCTACGTGCTGTCGATCGCGCTGATCCTGTGCGTGGTGCCGTGGAACGAGTTCAAGCCGGGGGATTCCTCATTCGCGCTGGCGCTGGATCGCATCGGCGTGCCGGCCGCGGCCACCATCATGAACGTCATCGTGCTGACCGCGGTGCTGTCCTGCCTCAACTCCGGCGTGTACGTCACCGCGCGCGTGCTGTTCGCCATGGCCGACAAGGGCGACGCGCCGCGCTGGCTGACCGCGGTCAACAAGCGCCACGTGCCCTCGCGCGCCATCCTGCTGGGCAGCGCCTTCGGCTTCATCGTCATGCTGCTCAACTGGATCGCGCCCGAGAAGCTGTTCAACTTCCTGATGAACTCCTCCGGCGCGCTGATGATGTTCACGTACACCTTCGTTGCGCTGGCGCACTACCGCTTTCCGTACTCGCGGCCCGAGCTGCGCACTGCCGGCGGCGCGCGCTGGATCGCCGGCGGCGCGGCGCTCGCCATGCTGGCCGTCATGGTCGCGATGGGCTTCATGCCGAACAAGCAGCCGGAGATGCAGGCCAGCCTCGCCTGCCTGCTCGTGATCGTGCTCGCGCTGTTCGTGAAGAGAGGGGTGGTGCCGGGCACCAATTCCCGTAATTGAGTGACCGGCCGCCGAAGAAATGGGGACATTCCTGATTTCCTAGCAAATGGGGACGCACCAGGTACGTCCCATTTTGCGCGGAAATCAGGAATGTCCCCATTCCTCATTTCTTGAACATCGCGTCGCAGGTCTCGATGGACCGCTTGCTGGACCACGCCTGGCTCGACGCGCGCGCCGCTGCATACGGGCGCAGGGCTGCGTATGTCCCGGCATCGCCCGCCACGCAGGCCATCTTCGCGTACAGGTTCAGGATGAAATCGCTGCGCGGATATCGCTGGCGCAGGCGGACGAATCCCTCCTGCACGCGCGACCAGTCGGCATTGCCCGCGGCGAAGATGTTGAGCTCGTCCTCTTCCATTCCCGAATACGCGGCATAGAGCTGCGCATACCGCTCGTCGGCATCCAGCGTTCCGCGCCGTGAATCCGCCGCGCCCTGGATGAACGAATCGAGTTCGCCGACCGTCCCGCCCCAGCGCGGCATCATCATGCGCATGCGCGCCGTGTAGATTCCCAGGTAGTCGGGAAAGCGCTTCACGGCCTCCTCGAACAGCTCGTCCATTTCCTGCGAGCTCATCTGCCGATCGCCGCCGAGCTGCAGTGCGAGCTGGTACCACAACGGGCTGCGCGTGGCGCGCGCGCGGATTTCCTCGAGGCCGGCTGCGGCCATCTCCAGGCGCATGCCGTAGATTTCCCAGTTCTGCCGGCTGACCGAGTTCGCGTATCCGTGGCCGCGCGCCGACCACGCCCAGGCGCGCAACAGCTGGACCTCGGCGAGCTCCGCGCCGATCGCTTCCTTCAGCGAGCGACGCCAGTCGGACGTGCGCCCCATGAGGACTTCGAAGCTGCTGTCACCATAGTCGTAGTAGGCATCCAGCCCATTGAACACTCCCGAAAGCGTCGAGCTGCCGTCGCGCAGGTCGGCCAGTCGCTTGCCGCCGTCGCTGATCAGATCCTCGAGGGCCTGGTAGTCGCCGGTGACGAAGTAGCGCTGCGCCCTGCACCCTGCGTCGTACCTCATCCTTGGTCCGTCGCCCGGCGCATCACTGAACCCGGACGGCCAGCCGGGGCGCGGCGGTTGATGTGCGCATTTGCCGCTCTCCACGAACAGGTTGCGCAGTTTGACCACCGGGCGACTGCTGGCGAGCGCGCGCGGCCGCTGGTCGAAGTGTGCGCGCATGTTGAAGCGACTCACGGCCGCGAGGGTCTTGTTGGCATCGGCGGCCAGCTTGTAGATCTCTGCCAAGTGCTCCCCGTCGGGATCGCGCGCCTGTTGAACGATCATCTCGGCCCAGGCCAGCCGCAGGCCGGCGTATTCACGCAATCCCCGGTCGAGTGGCCGCTGCGCTTCGGCTATGTCCTTGCTCGCGGCCTCGAGGCGCTGCGTCGCGCTCTTCCAGAATGGCACGATCTGGGTCTCGAACGTGTCGGCCAGGTAGGCTTCGCTGATGCTCCCCGTCGACGCGCCGATCACCATTTGATTCCAGAGCGCCAGGTTCTCGGCTTCTTCTCGCGCATACCAGGCGCGATCGAGCATGTAGCGCTCCGCCACGCTCACCTGTCCACCGGCGGTGCGCAGATGGGCGAAAAAGGCCGCGCCCAGCAGCGTGCAGACGAGTGCGCCTGCCGCCACCTGTCGCGCCGGAAATGTGTGCCGCGCCGCGATGTCCACGGGGCGGACCAGCGCCGCGCCGAGCAGCAGTCCGCTCAGCAAGCCGCCCACGTGCGCCGCGTTGTCGATAAATGGCTCGAGCCAGCCGTTGATCAGGTTGAACAGCACGAACAGCAGCGTGCTCGGCCAGTGCGCCAGCGCAATCGAGCGCGGGATGCGCGCGCTCCGATGCAAGAGCATGACGGCGAGCAACGCGCCGAGCACACCGAAGATGGCGCCGGATGCGCCGACGCTGGCGATCGAGGGCTCCCAGACGATGCGCGTGAGGCTGCCGCAGATGCCCGTGGCGAAATAGAGAAAGGCAAACATCACGCTGCCATACACCCGCTCCACCAGGCGGCCCACGTTCCACAGCACCCACATGTTGAGCAGCAGGTGCAGCCAGCCGCCATGCAGGAACATCGCGGTCACGGTGCGCCACCATTGTCCCGTGGTGGTCATGAGGCCCAGATTCGCGCCCCAATCCAGCATCCGGCTGGGGTCGGGCTCGTAGCTCTTCGAGGCGATCAAGGTGGCCAGGAACACGAGGATGTTTGCGATCACCAGCGCCGGAGTGATCCAGTGACGTTGCCCGAGACGGCGTAGACGTTCGTGAAAATCCCGGTTCTCGCGCCAACGTTTTTCGAAACCCGCGCTGTGGCGCCGTGGAAGTCGAGCGAGCGCTTCCTGCGCCTGGACCAACCCGCCCGGATCGAAGCAAACCTTGCGCGCCGGACGCCATCGCCGCTTGATCTCGAAACGCAACGCCGCGCCGTCGATGGCGGCATTGCGCACGTGTTCCAGGGAGTACACGCATTCGGCAGGAGTGCCGATCCCGAGCCAGGTGCGGCGATATCCCGAAAGCTTCACTTCTTCCGCAGTGATTTCGATCATGCCGGAGCCATAGACGGGCGAGCGGCGCCCCAACGCCTGCAACCAGCCGCGCCATCCATCGTGACGCGTGAACCGGCCGACCGGCGGGGTGACCGCAGCGGCCGGGTCCATGGGCGCGGATTCCGGCGATGCCTCAGGCGCCGCTTCCGGCGCGACCGTGGATTCGCGCAGTGCGATTTCCGCGAGCAGCTTCGCGAAGTTCTGCGGAAACGCATGGCGGTCCAGCAGCCCACGCAGGTCGTAGAGCTGTTTCAGCGAGTAGCCTCTGAAATCGATCGCGCCATCCCCAGGGGGCTGTTCTTGTTCTTCTTCTCCCATCGCCTAAAGATCGCTCGCGGCCGTGCGCGTGGCAAGCAAAAGGGGGACGTACCTGCTTCAGGTTCGTCCCCTTTTGCTAGGAAATGGGGAATGTCCCCATTTGCTCAGAAGCGCCAGCTCAATTCCGCGAACACCGATGCACGACGCTTGCCCTCGACGTCCGCGCCGGTCAGTGGCGCGGCGAGCTCGAGGTAACCGGTGAGTGACGATCCCTGCAGCGCGAACCCCGCGCCCGCCGTGGTCGCCGAGTCGCGGCCGGGGCGATCCCGCTTCCACGCGGCGCCGAAGTCGTAGAACCCATAAGTGGACAGCCGTCCCATAAACCCTTCGCTGCTCAGCAGGTCGCGGCGCAGCTCGACCTTGGCACCGACGCCGCGATCGCCGGCGATCTCCGCGACTTCGAAGCCGCGCCCCAGCCGGTCGCCGCCGATCTTGAAGCGCTCGGTGTCGGGCAGTACGTAGTTCGTGTATTGCGCGAATGCGTCGAGCCGCGTCGACCAGCGGGTCGCGAAGCGCCGATACACCGTGCCGTTCAGCTGTGCGAGCAGGAAGTCCTCGCGACGCGGGTCGACGAGCAGGGCCGGCGTCTGCAGGCCGGCGCCGAACCCATCGACACCCTGGCGAAGCTGCAGCGCGCCCGAGTATTGCGTCGCTCCGGCACTGCGCCAGCCGCGCAGCGAGGTCTCGATGACGCGCAGACGGTCCTCGCGGATCGCGACGCCGTCGCGATCGATGGTCAGATCGTCGGCGTCGAACGCGAAACCGAGATTCAGCGAGCTGGCGCCCGCCCTGACCAGTGGCTGCGTGAGGCGCAGCGTCATCTTGTCGCGCCGGTAGACATCGTCGCGGTTCACCGGCGCCTCGTTGGGCGCCGACTTCGAGCGGAACAGCAGGCTGCTCACGTGCGTGCCGGCGTCACCGACACCCACGTCCGCATACAGTCCCGCGCCGAAATACTCCTGCGGGTCGGTGGCCGACGCGAAGATCAGGCCGATCTTGTCCTGACGCCCGAGCATGCCGTTGGCGAACACCTGTCCGAGCACGAAACCCGGACCCACCTGCTCGGTGCCGCGGTTGTTCATGCGCACCACGCCGTCGGTGGCCGAGAACTCGGAACGCACCACGAGCCGGAACGCGTTGCGGACCTCGGTGCGGCGCGTGCTGGCGGTGATCGCGAGACCCGCGTTCTGCCGCATGGCGCGCAGCGCGTCGGGGACGTCGTTCCTGCGCAGCGGCCGCGCCATTTCGAGCCGCGCGCCGATGCGGCGCAGCGCCGCCTCGTAGCGGCCAGCGTCGCCCTCGAACAACACCTCGGCGACCTGCGCCTCGAACAGCCGCGCGCGCAGCACGCCGCGGCCGGTCAGCGAATCGTCGAGCGCGATCTCCGGGGGCAGGTAACCGTCGGCTTCGTACAGCGCCAGCAGCTGCTCGACGATCGCGCGCGCGTTCTCGCGCGTGATCGGCCGGCCGAGCTGGTCGCGATAGGTGGCGAACAGCCGCGCGGCGTCGTACGGCGTGCTGCCCTCGATGACCACGGTGGTGAGGATCGGCGCGCGCGTCTGGGTAGTTAGAGGCGTGGCCGCGGCATGCGCCGCTGGGCCGAATATGACCGCGCCGCTTATGACAAGCGTCGACGCGACGCGACGGCGGAGCTGCATTGCTGTCGATCCCCTGCTGTTTATTGTCATCGGCGCGCGCCTGTTCCGGTGCGTCGTTGTCAGGGTCGGGCATTCTCCGCCGGATGCGCGCCGCGCGATGAGATGCGACTCACATTGTGGCGGGGACGCCCTGAGTAGCATGCCCGCATTAGAACCAAGGGGATCGGGTATGACCCGCAATAACCATAATGCGCCGGCGACGGCTCATCTAGTTAGACATTGGCGCGCGCTGCTGGCGTGCGTCGCGCTGCTGTGCGCACCGGCGGCGCGCGCGCTCGACACCGGCGACATCGTGATCGTGAGCTTCAAGGGCGACGTGCACGTCACCATGAAGGGCACCGAGCGCGCCGTGAGGGCCGGCGCGGTGCTCGAGACGCCCGCGAGCGTGCGCACCGGGCGCGACGGCGCCATCGAGCTGCGGCAGGGCGCGACCTCGGTGAGCGTCGGGCCGGACACGCTGCTGGAATTTCCGGAGCTCGCGGAACGCGGCGGTCCGATCGACCGCATCGTGCAGCCGCGCGGCAACGCCTTCTACGACATCGGCAAGCGGCCGGGTCGCAAGCTGCGCGTCGAGACTCCCTGGCTGGTCGGAGTCGTGAAGGGCACGCAGTTCAACGTCGCGGTCCAGGACGAGGCCACGACGATCTCGCTGTTCGAGGGATTGCTGGAGATCCGCAGCAGCGACGAGTCTTCGAAAGTCGACATTCACGCCGGCGAGATCGCGACGCGCCGCCGCGGCGATGCGGGCATCGGCGTCATCAAGATGGACGCCGGCAAGGCGCCGGCGCCGCCTTCGCGATCCGAATCCAGCAACGCGGATGCGGCGGACTCCGTGCTCGCCGAGCGCGGCGATGACGCGCGGCCGGTGACCGGCCGGCGTGACCCGCCGGCGATCGGCGCGGTGCTTGACGAGGTTGCCGCGGGCATACCGGCCGTGGTGGGCCCGCCCGACGTGCCGCGCGCCCCGGTGGACGTCGGCGCAGGCACATCTCTGGAGGCCGGCGCGAGCGCACCAGCCGTCGATGTCGCGGCAAGCACCGGCGTTGACGTCGGGCCTGCTGGCCCGAACGTCGACGTCGGAGTTTCGACCGGAGTTGACGTCGGTGCCGCGCCGGCGGTGGACGTGAATGTGGGCGCAGCGGTCGACGTCGGCGGACCGGGCGTCACGGCCAGCGTGGACCTCGGTGCCTCGGCCGGTCTCGACAACGTCGCCGCCGTGGATGCCGGAGTGGGTGCGGGCGTGGACCTGGGCAACACCGGCGCGGCGGCCAGCGTCGACGTGAACGCGGGTGTGGACGCCGGTCCTCTGTCTACCGACGCGGGTGCCGGCGTGGCCGTCGACCTGGGCGGCGGCGGTGGCGCGGCCACGGTCGATCTCGGCGCCGGCGCCGACATTGGCGGCGCCGCGGCCGTCGATGCGGGCGCGGACGCCGCGGTGAACGTGGCGCCCGCCGATGTCGCCGCCAACGTGGACGTCGGCGCGAGCGTCGCAGGCGTGGATGCCGGCGCCAGCGTGGGCGCGGACCTGGGTTCGGGCAACGTGGACCTCGGCGTCAACGTGGCCGGCGTCAACCTCGGCGTCGGTCTCGATCTCGGCCTGGACCAGGATGACCAGGGCGAGGACACCGGCAACACGGACGCGCCGGGCGATACGGACCCTGCGCCCGGGAACGACGATTCCAACGTCGTCACCGACGTCGTCACCGATGTCGTCGATGACGTTGGCGGACTGCTCAACGGGCTGCTCAAGAAGCCCAGGAAGAGATGAACAGGATCGGCCACCGCCAGGCCTGGTGGCTGATCGCGCTCGCGACGTTCCTGTTCGTCGCGACGCTGCAGGCCACCGGCCAGCTGCGCGGACTGGAGAATGCCGCGAGCGACTTGCGCGCGCGGCTGCTGCGTCACGAGGTCTCCTCGGACGTGGTGATCGTCGGCATCGACGCGGCGAGCCTGAATGCCCTGTCACGCTGGCCCTGGCCGCGGCACCGCCACGCGAAGCTCATCGAGCAGCTGAGCCTGGGCAGTCCGCAGCGCGTGTTCCTCGACATCGACTTCAGCTCGGCCTCCGGCGCGCTGGACGACGCCGTGTTCGACGCGGCGCTCGCGCGCCGGCGCGACTTCCCGATCCTGCTGCCGACCTTCTTCCAGTACGCCAGCAGTGCCGACCGGCACCAGATCGTCAGCCGCCCGTTACCGCGCTTCGCGCGCAGCGTGGAGCTCGCCGGCGTGAACGTCGAGCTGGGAGCGGACGGCAAGGCACGCGAGTGGCGCAATTTCTGGAACCTGGACGGCGAACGCCTGGCGAGCGTCATCGATCCGGCGCGCCTGCTGCCGGAGGAACAGTCGGTGCGCATCGACTACTCGATCTCGCCCGGCTCGTTCACCTACGTGTCCTACGTCGACGTGCTCGAGGGACGCGTGCCGCGCGAGCTGTTCAGGGACAAGTCGGTGTTCGTCGGCGCGACGGCGCTGGAGCTCGGCGACCAGATCGCGGTGCCGGTCTACGGCGCGCTGCCCGGCATCGTCGTGCAGGCGCTGGCCGCCGAGACCGTGAAGCAGGGCGTGCCGACGCGGACGCCGGCCTGGGGTGCGCTGCTGCTGCTGGCGCTGTGGACCGCGCTCGCCGCGCTGCTCTTCGATGCGAGCTGGCGCCGCAATCTGGCGGTGCTGGCGGTGATGCTGGTCGCGGCGGCGGCGTTGTCGGTCTACACCTTTGCCACGCACCGGCTGGTGATCGGGTGCGCCGCGCCCATGCTGGCGATCGCACTGCTGTTCGTCGCAGTGGTGGTGCGCTCGCTCGAAATCCAGACCTGGCGCGCGCTGACGTTCGCGCTCGGCATGCGCCGGCGTGACGCGCTGCTGAAGAGCATCGTGCAGTCGTCGACGGACTGCATCGTGTGCATCGACGAGCACGGCATCATCCGCACCGCGAACCCGGCCGCATCGCGGCTGTTCGGCTGCGCGGGATACGAGCTGATCGACGAGCCCATTTCCCGCTTCATCACGCTGCTGTCCGGCGACCACGCCGGCGCGCGCCTCGCTGCGTTGCACGGCGCGATCCGCGAGTGCGACGCGCGCACGCCGGGTGGCGAGGTGTTCCCGGTCGAGATCTCCGTGAGCCGCGTGCGGCTGGTGTCCTCGCTGGCCACGCTCGGACTCGAACAGCGGATGTTCACGGCGATCGTGCGCGACATCCGCGAGCGCCGCGCGCAGACCCGCCGCCTGCAGCACCAGGCGACGCACGACTCGCTGACCTCGCTGCCGAATCGCGCCGCGTTGCTCGCGCACCTGGAACGCGCGCTGGCGCCGGACCGCTCGCAGCCGTCGATCGCGCTGCTGATGCTCGACCTGTGTCGCTTCAAGGAGGTCAACGACACGCTCGGTCACAACGTCGGCGACCGCGTGCTCTGCGAAGTCGCGCAGCGCTTCCAGCAGGCGCTCGGCGAGCGCGGCTTCATCGCGCGCATCGGCGGCGACGAGTTCACGGTCGTGCTCGACCAGCCGCACACCGCCGAGTCGATCGCGGTCACTTCGCAGGCGCTGGCCGACTCGCTGCGCGCGCCGATCGACGTCGCCGGCATTTCCATCGAGGTGGGCGTCAGCATCGGTATCGCGCGCTTCCCGCAGGATGCGAGCGAGGCGGGTACGCTGCTGCGCCATGCTGACGTCGCCATGTACGTCGCCAAGCGCCGCGGCGCGACCTACGAGTATTACGACGCCGCGCACGACGAGAACAGCGTGCGCAAGCTGGCGATCGGCGGCGAGCTGCGCTCGGCGATCGCCGGCAACCTGCTCGAGCTCCACTACCAGCCGCAGGTGAACCTGCGCACCGGCATCGTGGACAGCGTCGAGGCGCTGGTGCGCTGGTTCCATCCCACGCAGGGCTCGATCTCGCCCTCCGAATTCATCGCCATTGCCGAGTCCACGGACCTGATCCGGCCGCTCACCGAGTGGTCGCTCGGTGGCGCGCTCGCGCAGGTGCGCGCCTGGCGCGAGCGCGGCGTGCACGTGCGCATCGCCGTGAATCTCTCGGCGCGCCTGCTGCAGGACACGGGTTTCCCGGCGCGCCTGCGCCAGCTGCTGGAGAACTCCGGCGTTGCGGCGGCTTCGCTCGAGCTGGAGATCACCGAGAGCGCGATGATGCTCGATCCGGCGCGCGCGCTGCGCGTGATCCAGGAGATCGACAAGCTCGGCGTGCTGATCTCGATCGACGATTTCGGCACGGGCTACTCGTCGCTGGGCTACCTGCGCGACCTGCCGGTGCATGCGCTCAAGCTCGACAGGTCGTTCGTCATGGGCATGCGCAACAATGCCGACGATCGCATCATCGTCGAATCGACCGCGCAGATGGCACACGCCATGCGCCTGGAGCTGGTGGCCGAGGGCGTGGAAACCGAGTGGGACTCGCAGTTCCTGGCCGCGACCGGCTACGACTACGCGCAGGGCTTCCGCTACGC
>DASTHJ010000072.1:0-2758 GCA_035718265.1 Steroidobacteraceae bacterium
CCGATTTCGAGCCGATGGCGCTGGCGGCGTCGCTCGCGGGCATCGTCGTGCTCGTCGTGGCGCTGCTGATCGGCCCGCAGATGGCGCGACAGGACCTGCGCACGGACCTCGTGCACGCCGACCTGCTGAAGACCTATCCACTGCGCGGCTGGCAGATCGTGCTCGGCGAGATGCTGACGCCCGTCGTGATCCTGAGCGTGGTCGCCTGGCTGGCGTTGCTGACGACCTGGCTGGCGCTGCCCGACTCCGCCATCGCCAAGATCCCGCCGGGGTTGCGCGGTGAAGCGGCGCTCGGCATCGCGCTGCTCGTGCCGCCGTTCGTCGCGGTGCAGCTGCTGATGCCGAATGCCGCGACGGTGTTGTTTCCCGCCTGGGTCCAGTCGACGGGCGACCGGATGGAGCGGGGCATCGAAGTCATGGGACAGCGGCTCATCTTCGTCGTCAGCCAGTTCGTCGTCACGGCGTTGGCCATCCTGCCGGCGCTGATCGTCGGCGGCCTGGTGTTCTCCGTCGTGAACCTGGCCGCCGGGATGACCGTCGGCGCTGCCCTGGCCGTGATCGCGATGGCCGCGCTGCTGGCGTTCGAAGTCTGGCTCGGCATCCGCTGGCTCGGGAACCGGTTCGAGGCGCTGGATATCTCTTCGGAGCTGCGCGCCTAGCGGGTCAGGATTCAAGATGTTGCGTCTCCAAGGCCACGATCAGTGACCTTGGAGACGGGCAGCTCCGCGCCGTCGCCGGCGCCGCTGCACTCATCACGCGCTCTTCTTCTTCGCCGCGCTCGCCGCCTCGCGCAGCTTCGTCGCGCATTCCTCGCAACACACTTCCACGGTCTTGCCGCCGATCTTCACCTCGATGGTGGACTTCGGGTCCAGTGGGTAATCGCAGGCGGCGCAGGTCTTCTTGGTCATGGCGAAATCCTCAGTTGCACCCCTCGTTCTCGGGGCGCACACAGCACACCATCCGGCGTCAGATCGCGCTGTCGAAATCTTTAGCTGCCCGGAGCCGCTCGAAAACGCATACTGGCGTCATGCGAGACCGGTCGCCCCATTCGCCGCCGCCCTTGCTGGCCGAAAGTGCCCCGCAGGAGTTCACGGTCGACCGCCTGTTCGAGACGGGCACGGTCTCCGTGCTGAATGTCGACTGCCGGGGCACGTGCCGGCATCGCAGCGCCGAGGAGTGCGCTGCGCACACGCACCTGGTGTTTCCGTACCGCGGCGTGTATCTGCGGCACGTGAGCGGCGACCAGGCGGTCGCGGACGCCAATCACGTGTTGTTCTTCAACGAGGCGCAGGCGTACCAGGTGAGCCATCCGGTGACGGGCGGTGATTCGAGCCTGGTGCTGACCGTGGATCACGCCACGCTGCGCGAGCTCGCGCCGAAACATCTGGTGTGCAAAAGCGCCGACCTCGCCTTCAACCAGCAGCACCTGCGCATCGATGCGCGCGCGCAGGCGCTGGTGATGTTGCTCAAGCATTCGTTGCTGAGCGGCAGCATCGAGCCGCTCGAGGCGGAAGGTTTGTCGCTGACACTCGTCTCGCGTGCGCTCGGGCCGCGCACCTCGCGCGTGCCCGGCGCGAGTTACGCGCGCCGGCGGCTGGTCGACAGGGTGAAGGTCCTGCTGGCGGGAGACTTGTCGCGCCGCTGGACGCTGCGCGAGATCGCCGCGGAGATGAAGGGTTCGCCGGTGTATCTGACGCAGGTGTTCCAGCAGGTCGAGGGTCTGCCGCTGTATCGCTATCACCTGCGATTGCGGTTGGCGCGCGCGCTGGACCTGATCGCGGCGCGCGAGGATCTGTCGGGCCTCGCGCAGGACGTCGGCTTCTCGAGCCACAGTCATTTCTCCGCGGCGTTCAAGCAGCTCTACGGGGTGACGCCGGCGGAATTCCGCGCGAGCGCGAAGTGACACCGGGGGCACGCGTCGGGGCGATCGCGATGCATCAATCCGCCTCCCTTCGATGCGCCTCCTGAATTGAGTGCGCTTCATCACGCTATACATAACCGGCGCAAATCCGGGTCAATTCCCGTACGCATTTGCCGATATCCGTCTCGGTACCAATGCCCGCAACGGGGCAGTATTTGCGGGCACATGCGCGACATGGACGATTCAACGCCTAGGAAACCCACCCAGTCAGTACTCCTGCTGATCGGGATTCTGCTGACCTGTCTCGCCATGGTCGGGCACCGGTTCCTGCCGGAACGCCGGCTGGCGATCGAGAACTCGAGCGAGGGCCCGTGGCCGTTCCTGATGCAGTCCGGCGATGGCGCGCCGGCGGACATCCAGTGGCTCGACCAGGCGAAGTTCCACTTCGCCTGCCAGTTCCCCAAGGCCACCGTCGAGCAGGGCTGCAGCTTCGGCTATCCGCTGCACGGCGAGCGCATCGATCACGGCACGGATCTCTCGCGCTTCCACACGTTGAACCTGTCGATCCGCTACACCGGTTCGGCGCACTACCTGCGCATCGCGGTCCGCAATTTCGATCCGCGGTTCTCCACGATGGAGGATCTGAATTCGCCGAAGTACAACTTCGTCAACGTGCCGGCCAAGGAGCTGTCGCACCCGGTCGCCGTGAAGTTGAGCGAATTCTGGGTGCCGGAGTGGTGGATCGCGCAATACGACCTGCCGCGCTCGCTGTCGCAGCCGGATCTCAGCAACGCGACCATCTTCTCGATCGATCTGCGCGGCTCGCTCTCCGGCAGCCACCACGACATCCAGATCGACAAGATCGAATTCGTCGGCGACTGGATCAGCGCGGAGTAC
>DASTHJ010000073.1:0-11389 GCA_035718265.1 Steroidobacteraceae bacterium
GAACGTGGCGCCACTGCCATGCTCGTGCACCGCCAGGTGCTCGACGCGCAGCGCGAACGCGGAGCAGGGATCCGCGGCCGCCGGCATGCGCAGCACCGGCTCGACTTCCTGCGCGAGCTCGTAGGAAAGATAGACGAACCAGCCGCCGAAGAATGGCAGCGGCTTGGCGTCCTCGCGTGGCGTGCGCTCGCGCCGCCACCAGGCTTCGAGGTTGTCGAGGAAGGCGCCGGGTCGCAGCTCGTAGCCGCGCGCAGACACGCCACCCTGCGCGTCGCGTACCAGTGCCGCGGACGGCTCGAAGGCCAGCAGGCTGTGGCGCGTGAGCGGTCCCTGCGCGGCGCTGTCGAGCAGGATCGGAAACTGGCCGGGACGCGAGTGCGCCAGTGCACGCAACGTGGCACCGGGCACCGCGACCTGGCTGATGAGAGGTGCGCGGACGTCCAAGGCCTGGAGACGCTTCAGCCCTTGAAGCGCCGGAAGACCAGCGAGCCGTTGGTGCCGCCGAAGCCGAAGGAGTTCGAGAGCGTCGCGTCGATCGGCAACTGGCGCGCCGTGTTGGGCACGTAGTCGAGATCGCACTCCGGATCGGGCGTGTGGTAATTGGTGGTGGGCGGCGCGACGTTGTCGCGGATGGCCAGCAACGAGAAGATGGCTTCGACCACGCCGGCGGCGCCCAGCAGGTGGCCCGTCATCGACTTGGTGGAGCTCACCGGCAGCTTGTAGGCGTACTCGCCGAATGCCTGCTTGATGGCCACGGTCTCGGCCTTGTCGCCGAGCGGTGTCGAGGTGGCATGCGCGTTCAGGTAGTGGATGTCCGTGGGATTCATCTGCGCATCGCGCAGCGCGTTCACCATCGCGAGTTGCGCGCCCGCGCCGTCCTCCGGCGGGGCCGTGATGTGGTACGCGTCGCTGCTCATGCCGAAGCCGACGCACTCGGCATAGATGCGCGCGCCGCGCGCCTTCGCGTGTTCCAGCTCTTCGAGGACCACGGCGCCACCGCCGTCGCCCATCACGAAGCCGTCGCGGTCCTTGTCCCAGGGACGGCTCGCCCCCGCCGGGTCATCGTTGCGCTCGGAGAGCGCGCGCGCCTGGCTGAACCCGGCGAGCGCCGTCGGCGTCGTGGCGCACTCCGATCCCCCGGCGATGATGATGTCGGCGTCACCGTACTGGATGCAGCGCATGCCGAAGCCGATGGCATGCGTGGAGGTGGTGCAGGCGCTGACCACGCCGAGGTTCGGCCCCTTGAGCCCGAACCGGATGCTCAGATGACCCGCGACCATGTTGCCGATGGTGCTCGGGATATAGAACGGCGAGGTTTTCTTGGGATTGTGCGTGCGCTCCCAGCTGATGGCCTCTTCCTCGATGCCCGCGAGGCCACCGATGCCCGAACCCATGATGGCGCCCGCGCGCGTGCCGTCTTCCTTGCCGAAGTCGATGCCCGAATCGGTGACCGCCTGGATGCCGGCGCCCATGCCGTAGTGCATGAACGGGTCCATGCGCCGGGCTTCCTTGGGTGCGATGTATTGCGCCACGTCGAAGCCCACCACTTCGCCTGCGAAGCGCGTGGCGAATGGAGTCGCATCGATGCGGGTGATCGGCTTGATGCCGCTCCTGCCCGCGAGAATCGCGGCCCAGGCGCTGGCCACGTCACTGCCGACTGGCGAAACGATACCGAGCCCGGTCACGACGACACGTCGCTTGGACACACTATCCTCGTTGTTGAGTAGAAGCGATGACGGCGCGGGTCACGGCCTCGCGCGCCCCATCCATGGAACGGAGATCAGGACTTGCGGCGGTCAGAGATGTAACTGATGGCCTGGCTGACGGTGGTGATCTTTTCGGCGTCTTCGTCGGGAATTTCGATTTCGAACTCTTCTTCGAGCGCCATCACCAGTTCGACCGTGTCGAGCGAATCGGCGCCGAGGTCATCGACGAACGAAGCGTCATTCACCACCTGCTCCGCCTTGACGCCCAACTGTTCGGCGACAATCGCCTTGACCTGCTGTTCAACCGTGCTCATTGCTGATTCGCCCTCAATAGGATGTTTGTGCGCCGCGCGTCCCGGGGGACCTGCGGCGGGCGCGTATTCTAGGGCAACACTTCCCCCGCCGCCACGCTGTCAAATCGTGAGTGCTTGTTTTTGTTTGTTTTTCGTGGGTTTGGTTGTTGCAAAGGCCCCACGACCCGGGGTTTGCCGGACCGGCGTCACGCCATGTACATGCCGCCGTTGACGTGCAGGGTTTCGCCGGTGATGTAGCTGGCGCCCGGTCCGCACAGGAACAGCACCGCCGCGGCGATGTCGTCCACGCTGCCGAGCCGGGCCATCGGGACCTGCGCCGTGAGTGCCGCGCGCTGCTCTTCGTTCAGTGCGCGCGTCATGTCCGTATCGATGAAGCCTGGCGCCACCGCATTGACGGTGATGCCGCGCGAGGCGATTTCCTTCGCCAGTGACTTGGTGAACCCGAGGATGCCGGCCTTCGCGGCCGCGTAATTCGCCTGCCCCGCATTGCCGGTCAGGCCGACGATGGAAGTCAGCGAGACGATGCGACCGCGGCGCTCTTTCATCATGCGCTTCAGGCACCCCTTGGAGAGGCGAAAGACGCTGGTCAGATTGGTGGCGATCACCGCGTCCCAATCCTCGGGCTTCATGCGCAGCAGCAAGGTATCGCGCGTGATGGCCGCATTGTTCACCAGGATCGTCGGCATCTCGCCACGCGACTCGAGGTCGCCTAACAGCGCATCGATGGACGCCGCGTTGCCGACGTCCAGCACCGCGCCGCGGCCGTTGTTTCCAAGCCACGAACTGATGCCCTCGGCGCCGGCCGCGGAAGTCGCGGTGCCGATCACCCGTGCGCCGGCAGCCGCGAGCGCCTTGGCAATCCCCTGGCCGATTCCGCGGGAGGCGCCGGTCACCAGCGCGATGTCGTTCTGAAGCATGCGGTCCTCGTTCGGATCAGGCGGCCGCGACGGCCGCAAAATGTTCGGGAGCGTCGAGCGCGAACGTCTGCACGTTGCCGCCGCGCGTGATGCGTTTGACCAATCCGGCGAGCACGCCGCCAGGCCCGCACTCGATCACGCGCGTGATGCCGGCGGCACCCAGCGCGGCCACCGTATCGGTCCAGCGCACGGGGCTGGACAATTGCCGCACGAGCAGCTGGCGAATGTCCTCCGGCTCGACGTGTTCGACCGCATCGACGGCGCTCAGGTACCTGAGCTGCGGCGCGCGGATCGTGGTCGATGCCAGTCTTTCCGCGAGCCTCTGGCCCGCACCCTTCATCAGGCTGCTGTGGGATGGCACGCTGACCGGCAGCTCCACCGCGCGCTTGGCACCCCTGGATTTCGCGAGCTCGATGGCGCGCAGCACCGCGGCCTTTTCGCCGGCGATGACCACCTGGCCGGGGGAATTGAAATTCACCGCCTCGACCACGCCGCCCCCTTGCGCCGCTTCGCGGCACGCGGCCTCGACCTCCGCATCCTCGAGCCCTAACAGGGCGGCCATCGCGCCGGTGCCGGCGGGGACCGCGTCCTGCATGACCTGGCCGCGAAATTTCACGAGGTCGACGCAGGCGGAGAAATCGATGGCACCCGCTGCGACCAGCGCCGTGAATTCGCCGAGGCTGTGCCCCGTGACGACGGCCGGCGACTGCCCGCCGCGCTCCTGCCACAGACGCCACGTCGCGTAGCCGGCCGCCAGCATGGCCGGCTGGGTGCGCTCGGTGGAATTCAGCTCGTCCGCGGGTCCGCCCTGACAAAGGGCCCACAGATCGTAGCCGAGCACGCGCGATGCTTCCTCGAACGTGGCGCGCACCACCGGTGATTCACCTTCGAGTTTCGAAAGCATGCCGACGGACTGCGACCCCTGGCCGGGAAATACCAATGCAAGTGAAGGGTTGGACATGGCGGCGCAGTATAACGACTCGCGTCAGCACGGCTGGGGGCGTGAACGCAGGAAGACGGCCAACGCCAGTCCGCCGATCGCGCCGTAGAGGTGTGCGTCCACCACCGTGCTGGCGGTGCCGGCGAAGGGCATGGAGCCGGCCACCTGCTCGTAGGACAGCTTCGCGACGATGAACACGGCGAGGATCCAGCTGTCGAGATCGCCTCTGCGCAGGTGCGCCAGCGTGCCGGCGGTCATGACTCCGTGCAGTGCGCCGGAGGCGCCGACGTACCACTCGATCTGCGGATCGAGGCTCCACAGGCCGGCGCTGATCGCCAGCGCCGCAGCCGAATAGATAGCCAGCCAGCGCCACGGCGAATAGTCGCGCGCGAACAATGCCCACATCAGCACGAGCCCGAGTGAATTGAGCAGTGCGTGCCCGGCGTCCAGGTGCACGAAGTGCGCCGTGAGCACGCGCCACCACTCGCCGGCGGCGACGGCGCCGCGCTGGTAGCTCAGGGCTTGTCGCAGCGGCTCGCCGCCCAGTTCGGGCAGGAGCAGCAGCGCGCAGGCGCCCACCAGGGCCAGGCCATAGGCGCGGTCGCAATTGAGCGACTCGAGGAATCCGGCTAACCCGCGCGCCGGGGATTCAGCGTTCATTTGCTATCATCCGCCACCGGTTTTCATCATTCACACGCCCCCCGGGGAAATCATGATCTCGCGACTGCATCGCTCGGCCCGCGGCTTCACGCTCATCGAAATCATGGTGGTGGTGGTCATCATCGGCCTGCTGGCGGCCGTCATTCTGCCCAACGTGTTCGGCAACGTCGAAAAGGCGCAGATCACCAAGGCCAAGAGCGACATCCAGGCCATCGAGGCCGGCCTGACCATGTACAAGCTGGACAACTACAAGTATCCGAGCACGGACATCGGCCTGCAGGGCCTGGTACAGCGGCCCAACGATCCGACCGTGCGCAACTGGCGCGAAGGCGGCTACCTGCGACGCATCAGCCCCGATCCCTGGGGCAATCCGTACCAGTACGTCTATCCGGGAACACACGGCCAGGAATTCGATCTCTACTCCTTCGGAGCCGACGGTCAGGAAGGCGGCGAAGGTAAAAATGCCGACATCGGGAACTGGAACCTGGACCAGTAGTCGCTCGCGCGCAGGCCTCGGGCGTGCGCGCGGTTTCACGTTGATGGAGATCATCGTCGTGGTCGCCATCATCGGCCTGGTCAGCGCGGCGTTCCTGATCAACTTCACCGGCAAGAGTGGCGACGCCGCGCTCGAGGAATCTGCGCAACGGCTCAGCGCGCTGTTCGACTACGTGCGCGAGCAGGCGGAACTGCAGACCCGCGATTACGGCTTCCGCGTCAGCGACAAGGACTATTCGTTCGTGGTGTACGACGTCATGGCGAACCAGTGGCGTCCCGCGGACGAGGACGATTCGCTGCGCGAACGCGATTTCCCCGAGGGCATCGTGCCGCAGGTCGTGGTGGAGGGGCGCCCCATCGTGCTGGACTCGAGGAATCGCAGGAAGGACAAGGACGTCGAGGACTTCTCGCCGCAGATCCTGATCTTCGCCAATGGCGACCTTTCCTCGTTCGAGATTTCGCTGCGACGCGAGGGCGGCAAGGAGCGCGCGCGCATCTATTCCGACGAGCAATCGGAGATCCGGCTGTTGCTGCCCGGCGAAGAGGAACGCAAGGGTCCTCCGGTGCGCGCGGCGGCGGCCCGGTGAAGACGCGCGGCTTCACGCTGCTGGAAGTGCTCATCGCGCTGGCGATCGTGGCGCTGTCGGTGAGCGCGCTGCTCGGCACCGTCACCTCCTCCGCCAGCAACATCTCGTATCTCAAGGACAAGACGCTGGCCGAATGGGTGGCGCTCAATCGCCTGACGGAGATCCGCATCTCGAAACAGATGCCCGACGTCGGCAGGCGCCTGTGCGAATCGACCATGAGCGGCATGCGCTGGCAGACCGAGGAAGAAGTCACCGAACTGCCGATCGAGGGCATGTTCCGCATCGACGTGCATGCCCGGCCCACGGACGAGGCGGTCGACGACTCGCGCGAGCCCGACAAGCCCGCGGCGCAGCAGGATCCCGAGTGCGAATCCGCCAGCGACGCCGACGACAAGCTCAACTGGACTTCGACCGTCACCGGCGTGGTCTCGAGCGCGCGCTCCGACCGCCAGCACGCCCTCGCCGCGCCGCTGCACGGCCAGCCCGGACAGGCCGGACCGCGCGGGCCCAACAATCCCGGCGGGCCGAACACGCCGGGCGCACCTGCCGTACCCGGCGGCAAGCCGGGAAATCCTGGCAATCCGCGCAATCCCGGCGACGGTCGCGTCCCACCGCCAGCATCGCCCGAGGGTCGCTGATGCGCCGCGCGGGCTTCACGCTCATCGAAGTGGTGATCGCGATTTTCATCGCGGCGATCATGTTCGCCATCGGGTACCGCACGCTCAGCCAGGCGCTCACCGACCGCGAGGCGCTGAACACCTCGCAGGCGCGCGTCAACGAAATCCAGCGCGGCATGCGCATCGTGGCGCAGGATTTCGCGCAGATCGTGGCGCGCGGCGCGCGCGACACGCAGGGCAACGGCGAGCTGCAGCCGGCCATCAGCGCCAGCAACCGCGACAACGTGCTGCTCACGTTCTCGCGCACCGGCTGGAGCAATCCCGCCGGACTGCAGCGCCCGGCCGAGGAACGCGTGCGCTACCGGTTCCTCGACGGGTCGCTGGTGCGCGAGCACTGGTTCTCGATGGACCCGGTGCTGAACAACGAGCCGCGGCAACGCGTGATCCTGACGCGCGTGAAGTCCATCGAGGTGCGTTTCCTCGATCCGGTGACGCGCAACTGGCGCAACGACTGGCCGCCCGTCACGCCGAACGGGCCGGTCAGTCCGCTGCAGGTGGATGAAGTCCTGTTGCTCCGGCCACTGGCCATCGAGGTGTCGCTGGTACTCGAGGACTGGGGCCGCGTGCGGCGGCTGTTCGAGATCCCGACATGAAGGCACATTCGCGCCAGCGCGGCGTCGCATTGCTGGTCGCCATCATCATCTTCGCCGTGGCGACCACGGTCGCCGCCGCGATCACCTACAACAAGGCGATGGCCGCGCGGCGCGCCGCGGCCACGTTCACCATGGAACAGGCGCTGCAGGCCGGCATGGCCGCCGAGGCGCTGGCCGCGATCGCGTTGCAGAACGACGGTCCCAAGCCCCGCACCGAGACGACGCAGGACTGGGCCCAGGTGCAGCCCCCCATCGAGATCGAAGGCACCGGCGTGTGGATCCAGGCGCAGCTCGAGGACCTGCAGGGCCGGTTCAATCTCAACAGCCTGGTGTACTGGGACCAGCAGAACAACACCTTCCTGCCGGACCAGCACCAGCTCACGGTGTTCCGCACGCTGCTCAACGATCTCGACATCGACATGAACTACGCGGACCTGCTGGTGGACTGGATAGATCCGGACATCGCGCCCTCCAGCAACTCGGGCGGCGGCGGCGAGGACACGCTGTACATGTCGCAGAGCCCGCCGTACCGGCCGCCGAACTACTTCATCTGGCACCCTTCCGAGCTGCTGGCCCTGCCGAACTTCGGCCGGGAGAACTATCAGAAGATCGCGCCGTACGTCACGGCCTTGCCCTACGACACGCAGGTGAACGTCTGCACGGCCAGCGGCCTGGTGCTCGACGTCACGCGCAACGATCCCGCCAACCAGCACGAATACGTGAACACCGACCTCAAGCAGATGCGCGAGAACGGCTGTTTTCCCCAGCGCACGGTGTTCACGGGGGTCATCTCGGACCCGGCGACCCGGCAACAGGCCGAGCAGCGCACCACCGAGGACTCGAACTGGTTCCGGCTGCGCACCAACATTCGTATTGGCACTGCGGAATTCGTTTTGTACAGTGTCCTCTTCCGCGAGCCCGGCAACAAAATCCGCACCGTGCAGCGCAGCTTTGGAAGTGAATGACCGATGGCTGAAACCTTGATCATTCAATTGCGCGACGGGGTCGTGCCGCACTGGATGGTGTGCAACGAGGACGGCCAGGTGCTCGTCAACGAGACATCCGGCGAGCTCGCGCAGGCCGTGCCGCTCGCCGCGGGCCGGCGCGTCGTGCTCATCGTGCCGGCCACCGACGTGCTCACCGCCGACGCCGAAGCCCCGCCGAAGAGCGCCGCCAAGCTCGCGCAGGTCATCCCGTTCGCGCTCGAGGAGCGCGTCGCCGACGAGATCGAGAACCTGCACTTCGCCATCGGCGAGCGCAATGCCGCCACCGGGCGCGTGCCCGTCATGGTGGTGGCGCGCGCGCGCATCGATGCCTGGCTCGCCGAGCTGCGCGGCGCGGGACTGCATCCCGTGGCTATCTACTGCGACGCCGCGCTGCTGCCGGCCATGCCCGGCCAGCTGATCGGGCTGCTGGACGGCGACGCGCTGATGCTGCGCCCGGCCGACGGCCCGCCCATGGTGATGCCGGCGCTGTCCATCCGCGACGCGTTCGAGATGGCGCTGGCCGCGCAGGTTTCCGCGGTGCCCGGCCTCGAGCCCGCACCGCTCGGCCTGCTGCTCTATGCCGGCCACGACGAATGGCAGGCGCGCCAGCAGGAAGTCGACGCGCTGCGCGACCGGTTCACCGGCGTCAAGGTGCAGCTGCTGCCGTCGGGGCCATTGAGCGTGCTCGCGCCCGCGGCGGCCGGTGGCGAGGCCATCAACCTGCTGCAGGGCGCGCTGGCGGTGAGCACGCCGATGCAGCAGGGCTGGAAGTCCTGGCGCGTGGCCGCGGTGCTGGCGGCATCCCTGCTCTGCCTGCACCTGGGCGCGCGCTACGTCGAGCTGATGCGCCTGCGCAAGACCGAGGCCGCGCTCGACTCCAGCATCCAGGATGCGTTCCGTGCCGCCATGCCGGACCAGCAGAATGCGATGAACGCACGGCGCCGGGTCGAGGCGCGGCTCGCGCAGCTGCGTGGCGGTGGCGGCGGTGGCACGCTGCTGCCGGCGCTCGTGGCGCTCGCCAATGCGCGCAGCGCGGCGCCCGCTGCCACGATCGAGGGCATCAATTTCCGCGATGGCACGATGGAATTGCGCATCAACGCGCCGGACGCCGCGAGCCTCGACGCCATCGGCCAGCAGTTGCGCGCGGCGAACTGGCAGGCCGAGATCCAGGGCGGCAGTGCCAACGGCGATTCGTATCGCGGGCGCATGCAGGTCCGCAAGGCGGGTGCCTGATGCGCGCCTGGTACGCAGGACTGGCGGATCGCGAGCGGCGCTTCGTGAACATCGGCGCCGCGCTCGCCGTGGTGCTGCTGGTGCTCGGCATCGTGCTGCCGCTCAACCGCAACATCACGCAGGCGCGCCAGCGCGTCGCGACCAAGCAGGTCGACCTGGCATTCATCCAGCAGGCGACCCCGGAGCTGCGGGCCGCGGGTCCGGCCATGTCGGGCGGCAATGCCGCCTCGATCGTCGTGCTGATCGACAGCTCGGCGCGCGAAAGCGGACTCGGCAAGTCACTGAGCAGCAGCGAGCCGACCGGCGACGGCGGGCTGCGCATCCGCATGGATCGCGCGCCGTTCGACGGGCTGGTGGCGTGGCTGGCGCGCATCTCGCAGCAGCATGGAGTGCGCGTGCAATCGGCGGAGATCGAATCGGCCGGTGAAACCGGCCTGGTGAACGCCGGCCTGGTGCTGAAGACGGGTTGAACCGGCCGATGACGCGCGGCACGCTGATCCTGACCGTCGTCGCGGGACTGCTGGTATTCCTCGTCGTGCTGGCGTTCTATCTACCCGCGAGCTGGTTCGCCGGCGCGCTGCCGCCGCAGGTGACCTGCCGCCAGCTGGGCGGCTCGATCTGGCACGGCGAGTGCCTGGGGCTGCGCGTGCAGGGTGCGGAACTGGGCAATGCCGCCTGGAACCTGGCGCCGCTGCGCGCCCTCACCGGCCGGCTGTCCGGCGACATGGTGGTGCGCGGCGCCGCGCTGAATGCGCGCGCCGACCTCGACACGCGCTTCTCGGGCGTGGGCGAGCTGCGCAACGTGAACCTGCGCATGCAGCTCGATCCCGCCCTGCTGCCACAGTTGCCGCGTGAGCAGCGCGGCACGATCACGGCGAATGTCGGGCGCCTGGAGCTCGCGGCCGGCCCGACGCCGCGCGCACTGCAGGGCGTCATCGAGCTGCGCGACTTCCGCCAGGTGGGATCCGTGCCCATGGAACTGGGCTCCTACCAGGTGAATTTCGACGGCAGCGCCCCGCAGGACGGCGCCATCGTGGGCAAGCTGCGCGACCTCGGCGGTCCGTTCATCGTCGATGGCACCATCCGGCTGACGGCGCCGAACGGCTACTTCGTGCAGGGCTACATCACGGGGCGCACGGCCAACGCCGAGCGCGTGGTGCGCGAGATCACGCTCGGCGCGCGGCCGGATGCCTCCGGGCGCAGCGCCTTCTCCTTCGAGGGCACGTACTAGCCCGCCGAGACTTCGACTTCGCGCCAGGCGGCGAGCAGCGGAAAGTACAGCCCGGCGCGCACCGGCTGCGGACCGAGCTCGCGGGCGAGATGCACGTAGCGGCGCAGCTGCGATTCGTAGCGCCTCGCTTCCTCGTCGAGAAACGCCTGCAGATGGCCTCCCTCGTGCGGACTGGTCTTGAAATCGACCACCCAGCGGATGCCATCGGCATCCACGAACGTCCGGTCGATGATCGCATTGACGATCTGCGCGCCCCGCAATCCGGTCAGCTCGAGTTCCGAATGCGCCTCGCGGTGCGCCGGATCGAACAGCCAGCGTCCACGGGGGTCGGTGAGCGTGGCGCGCAGCGCGGTCAGCGCGCGCTCCGCGCCCGCGCGTGCCGCCTCCGACTCGACGCCGAGGGCCTGCAGGCGCGACTCGAGGCGCGCGCGCAGGCGCGGCAGCTCGCCGATCTCCGGCAATGGCGCGCCGCCGAACTTCTCGAGCACCTCGTGCACCACGGTGCCGACGCGGCGTGCCGTCTGCCGCACCCAGCTGAACTCGATGTCTTCTTCC
This sequence comes from Steroidobacteraceae bacterium, assembly GCA_035718265.1. GTDB lineage: Bacteria > Pseudomonadota > Gammaproteobacteria > Steroidobacterales > Steroidobacteraceae > CADEED01. The sequence goes on from DASTHJ010000073.1 coordinate 10,895, forward strand.
TCGGCCGCCAGCGGCACCAGCTCGCCGCGCGCCCCGACGTCGGCAGGCGGCGCCGGCGGCGTGAAGCGCCGCGTCAGGCGATGCCGCCGCTGCGATGGAGTGGCGGCAGTCTCCGTGCCCTCGTTGCGGATGACCGGCAATGCTTCGATCGCCGCGCCGATCGCGGGCCACAGGGTGTGCAGCAGCGAACGGGTATCCGCACTGAACGAAACTGCGCCATCGGACTCGCGCTGGCACGGATGCAGGTACAGGTGCAGCGAACGCCGCGCGCGCGTCAGCGCCACGTAGGCCAGCCGCGCGCGTTCGGCGCGCGTGCGCTCCTTGTGCAATTCCTCGATGAAGCGGTTGATGGCGTCGTGCTCCTCCTCCGCCTGGTCGCGCACCCGGATCGGCGCCATCAGCAGATGGTCACGACCGCCGGGGCGCGGCAGCTCCAGCCAGTTGAGCAGGCGCGTGTCGTCGCCGCGGCCGTGCAATCCGATCCCGAGTACGAAC
>DASTHJ010000074.1:0-8150 GCA_035718265.1 Steroidobacteraceae bacterium
GAGCACGTGGAAGCCCGAGGGCGTGCGCAGCGGCTTGGTCACGTCGCCGGTCTTCATGCCGGCGATGACTTCACCGAGGAACGTCGGCAGCTCCGAGCCCTTGCGCCAGCCCAGCGAGCCGCCTTCGAGCGCGGTCTGCGAGTTCGAGTACTGCACGGCGAGGCGTGCGAAGTCCTCGCCCGCGATGGCCTTCTGGTACACCTCGTCGGCACGCTTGGCCGCCGCCTCGAGCTGCTCCGGTGTCGCGGCCTGCGGCACGGCGATCAGGATGTGCGAGACGTTGTACTCGTTGGTGTCCGACGGCATCTTCTTCTGTCGCTCCAGGAACTGGTCGATCTCGCGCGGGCTCACGTTGATGCGCGCGATCACGTCGCGCTGGCGCAGGATCTGCATGGTCAGTTCCTTGCGCAGCGAATCGCGGTAGCCGGCGTAGTCGATGCCCTGCGCCGCCAGCGCGTCCGGCAGATCGGTCAGCTTGATGTGGTTCTGCTGGGCGACATCGTTCAACGCGTTGTTGAGGACTTCGTCCGACACCTTGATGCCGGCGCGGTCGGCGCGCTGCATCTGCAGTTCCTGCAACACCAGGCGGTCCAGCACCTGCTTGCGCAGCACGTTCTGTGGCGGCAGCTCCAGGTGCTGTTCGCGCAGGCGCTGCGTGATGATGATCATCTGTTCGTCGAGTTCGCTCTTCAGCACCACGCCTTCGTTGACCGTGGCGGCGATGCGATCCAGCAGCACGCCGGAGCTGGAAGTCTCGCGCGTCTGGGCGAGCGCCGCCGACGCGAAAAGGGCGGCGACCAGGACGAGGAGACCGCTCGAAAATTCTTTACGGATCATGGAGTTGCTTTTCCGGGGAGCGAAGTTTCCCGGGAGTATCCTCGAATTGCGTGTTCCAGGAAAGCGTCGTCAGCGGTTCCGACACCGGCGAGACCGTTCAGTTCCAGCGACAGCAGGAACTCGGTTTCGCTGGTGCCGTTGCGGTTCGACACCGAGCGGCGCGCGATGGCGCGCAGCTTGTAGCAGCAGGCCTTGAATTCGAAGCCGGCGAACTGGTCGAGCACCTTGGAGTCGAGCAGGCTGTAGACATATCGCCCGTACACGTTCCAGCGCTTGCCGAGCGGCCAGGCCACCGAGGTGTCGATCTGCTCGATGCGATCGTGCAACGCCCGGTACGCGAGGTTCACGACGTGATCGCCGTCGGGACGGTACTGCAGGCGGTATTGCAGGCGCTCGCTGCGCCGGTCCTCGGGGTTCCATTGCAGGCCGGCCTGCACGTTCCAGTTCTTGTACGCCGTGAGCGACATCTGGGCGATGAAGTCCGAAGTCTCGCGCGTGTTCGGCGGTTCGTCGGGCAACACCACGCGCGGCTTGTCGAAGTAGAACGCCTGGCCGACGCTCACGGCCAGGTACTGCGTGCCGCTCGAGGAGTCCAGCAGCCGGCTGGTCAGACCGACCGCCACCTGGTTGGCGTCGTTGACGCGGTCGGCACCGACGTAGCGGTTGGTGCGGTACAGCTCGACGAGGTTCAGGTCCGGCAGACCCGTGTCGAACAGGGGCAGCTGGCTCTGGTCGCGGAAGGGCGTGTACAGGTACAGCGCGCGCGGCTCGAGCGTCAGCCGTCGCTGGCCATGCGAGCCCGAGCTGCGTTCGAACACCAGTCCCGTGTCGAGCGTCGCATAGGGCAGTGAACGCGTCGGCGAATCGTCCGTGCCCGGGTCCTGGTGCTCGAGCTGATACTGCGTGTAGCGGAAGCCGACCGAGGGCCGCACGAAGAAGCCCGGCGCAGACCAGTCGAAGCCCGCGCGCGGCGCCACGTCCAGCCGCCAGCCGGTGACGCCCGTATTGCGGTCGAAGTTCACCAGCTCGGCGTCGAAGCCGTAGTCGAGCGCGCCGAAGCCGCGGTCCCAGTCGCCCGAGGCCAGCAGGCGTGGCGAGCGCGAATACGGCCGGTCTTCCGGCAGCAGCGCATCGTCGATGACCTGGAAGTCCTGGAACTGGCCGCGCACGTTGAAGTGCTCGTCGCGGTAGGTGATCTCGGCGAGGCGTTCGGCGAATGGCACGCTGGTGCCCTCCGGACCGCGTGCGAAATCCTCGAAATAGTTGGTGTCGCTCACGTCCGTGGCGTCGATGCGCACGCGCCACTCGCCGGGCAGCTCGGCCACGTGCCCGAGGCGCAGGCGCGAGCGGTTGCGATCCGCCAGGCTGTCGTCGGGCAGATAGTTGAATTCGAAGCTGCCGCGCTGTCGCGCCGTCAGGTAGCGCAATTCGCCGGCCAGGTCCACGCCGCGCTTCGAGTAGTAGACCGGCTCGGCCGTGAAATCCAGGTTCGGGCGGATGTTCCAGTAGTAAGGCACCTCGAGCACGGCGCCATTGCGCGAGGACGCGCCGACGTTCGGAAACAGGAAGCCGGTCTTGCGCTGCGTGCCGAGCGGGAAGCTCATCCATGGCATGTAGACGATGGGCACGCCCTTGAACTCCACCTTGGTGCCGTGGCTCGTGCCGTTGCGCGAGCGCGTGTCGAGCTCGATGCGGTCGGCTTCGAGCTGCCACGAGACATCGTCGGCCGGGCAGGTCGTGAAGTTGACGCCCTCGAGCGTCACCTTGCCGTTGGCGTCCAGGTTGAGACTGCGCGCCGCGCCGCGCGCGCCGCGCTCCGGCAGTTCGAACTGCGTGCCCTCGAAGCTCGCGCCGAGCGTCGGTGAATACGTGCCGCTGTTGCCGCGGACCACCAGCAACGGGTCGGAGTACTCGATGCCACCTTCGAGCTTGGCGCTCTGCCGGGCGGCGTTGTACTCCAGGCAGTCGGCCTTGATGCGCCGCTCGCCCTGCTGCATCTCGACGTTGCCGCACAGGCGCGCATTGCCGTTCACGTCGAACTCGAAATCCTTGTCGTCGCTGTCGATGGTGATCGGCAGGTCCGCGGGATTCTCCGGCGGTGCCCCCGGGGTCACAGGTGCAGGCGTTGCCTCTGAGCTCGCCGCCGGTGGACAGGGCGGCTCGTCCGCGAACGCGGGTCGGAGCGCAGTGGTCAGCGTGAGTGCGAGGCCTGCGGTGACGGCCTTGAGCGAGGTCTCTGGCACAGTTGCGCACTATACTTGTGTGAATGCTCGAGCACGACCCGCGCCTCACCTCGATCCGGACCTGGCTGACACGCGAGCTGGGATGGCGCATCGGTCGCATCAGCGTGGCGTCGGCCGACGCGAGCTTCCGGCGCTACTTCCGGGTGTCGCGCGGCGACGTCGACCCTGCCGCCTGGGCGCCGCGCGCCGACACCCTGATCGTCATGGACGCGCCGCCGGGCAAGGAAGACATCGCGCCCTATCTCAAGGTGTCGTCGCTGCTGGAGCAGGCCGGCGCGCACGTGCCGCACGTGCACGCCTCGGATGTGCGCCGGGGATTCGTCGTCATGGAGGACCTGGGCAACCTGCAGTATCTCTCGGTGCTCAGGACCGGCCGCGGCGTCGACAAGCTGTACGGCGAGGCGCTGGCGACGCTGGCCAACATCCAGGTGCGGGGTCTGCAGGCCTCGCACCAGTTGCCGCCGTATGACCGCGAACCGCTGGAGCGCGAGCTCGACCTCATGCCGGAGTGGTTCCTGCGCAAGCACCTGGGGCTGGAGCTCACGCCCGAAGAGCGCGCGCTGCTCACCGTGGTCAACGAGTTCCTGATCAACGAGGCGTTGCTGCAGCCGCAGGTGTTCGTGCACCGTGACTATCACTCGCGCAACCTCATGGTGCTCGAGCGCGGCGGACCTGGCGTCATCGACTTCCAGGACGCATTGCGCGGTCCGGTCGGCTACGACCTCGTCTCGCTGCTCAAGGATTGCTACATCAGCTGGTCGCGCGAACGCGTCGAGCGCTGGGTCAAGGGGTATCGTCGTGTGCTCGGCAACCTGGGCGCGAACGTCGGCGACAGCGAGTACCAGTTCCTGCGCTGGTTCGACCTGATCGGCGTGCAGCGACACGTCAAGGTGCTCGGCATCTTCTGCCGGCTCTGGTATCGCGACGGCAAGGTCGGCTACCTGAACGACCTGCCGCTGACCTTCGAATACGTGCGCGATGCCTGCCGGCGCTATCCGGAGCTGGTGGAATTCGAGCGCTGGCTGGGCTGGCGCGTGGCGCCGCTGCTCGAAGCCGCCAATGCGCGCGAGGTGCGCCGCGCGGCGGAGCAGGCGCAGCGCGCCGCGGCACGCAAGATCGCGCGACGGCGCAAGGCCGCGAAGGTCGTCCGCAAGAAGCGCAAGAGCGCGAAGGCCGCGAAGCCGAAGCTGCGCACGAAGACCAGGAGTCCGAAGCCCAAGGCCCTGAAGCCCAGGCGCCGTGCCACATCGCGCCTTGCGCGCAAGACCATGAAGCCGCGCGCGAAGCTGCGCACTCGCGTGAAATCCGTGGCCAAGTCACGGGCACGAACCCGCACCGCCCGCAGACCGCGCCCGCCGATGCGCGGCCGGCGCTCGCGGAAACCCTCGGCCTCCCGCCGCCCCGCGCGGCGCCGTCACAAGTGAAGGCCATGGTGCTCGCCGCGGGTCGCGGCGAAAGGATGCGGCCGCTGACCGATGCGGCGCCGAAGCCGCTGCTGTCGGTCGGCGGCAAGCGGCTCATCGAATATCACCTCGAGCGTCTCGCGGGCGCCGGCTTTCGCGAAGTGGTCATCAACACGGCCTGGCTCGGCGACATGATCGAGGCGGCGCTGGGCAGCGGCGCGCGCTTCGGGCTCGACATCACCTACAGCCACGAACGTCCCGATGCGCTCGAGACCGGCGGCGGCATCTTTCGTGCGCTGCCGTTCCTGGGGCCGGAGCCATTCCTGCTGGTCAACGGCGATGTCTGGACCGACATCGACTTCGCTGCCTTGCGCCGTGTCCCGCCTGCGGGCTCGCAGGCACACCTCGTGCTGGTGCGCAATCCTCCGCAGCATCCGCGCGGCGACTTCGTGCTGGAAAACGGACTTGTGTCAGAGGGCGAGGGGCAGCGGCAGACGTATTCTGGGGTCGGCATCTACCGGCCGGAGCTGTTCGCCGGTTGTGAGCCAGGCAAGTTTCCACTCTTGCCGCTGCTGAGACGCGCGATCGCGAGCGGCCGGCTGACCGGCGAGATCCACGACGGCCGCTGGTACGACATCGGCACGGTGGAGCGGCTCCAGGCGCTCGACGCCGAGTTGACGCGCAAGGTTTCGTAGGGAGGCAACATGAAAAAAATCGTAGTCACCGTGGTGGTGCTCATCGCGGTGTTGGTGGTCGCGCCCTGGGGCATCGGCAGACTGGCGGAGAGCCGCGTGAACCAAGGGCTCGACAAGCTGACCGAGACCGCGCCCTACCTGACGGTCGTGGATCGCCGGCTCACGCGCGGCTGGTTCCGCTCCGAGCAGGTGGTCACGCTCGAAATCTTCGGCGCCTGGGCGCGCGCGATGAATCCGGCGACCGTGCACGAAGACATGCGCAAGGCCGAGGCAACGCCCGTGGCCGATGCGGAGGACTCCGGCGATGCGCCCGACGCCGCCACGGACGCGGAAGACGCCACCGCGGCGGATACGAGGCCGGCGACGCCGTCGCCCGTCAAGCCACTGCGCTTCACGGTGCGCAACGAGATCCTGCACGGCCCGGTGCTGTGGCCGTTCTCGATCGGCCTGGCGCGGGTCAACACCCGTTTCCAGATGAGCGAGGACATGCGCAAGGCGCTCATCGAAGTCGTCGGCACCGACGAGCCGGTGCGTGTGAGCACGCGCATCGGATTCTTCGGCGGGGCGACGACGCGCTTCGCGGGCGACGGCCGCACCATCAAGCTCAAGGACGGCTCGGGAAACATCGATTACTCGGATTTCCGGTTCGACTTCAGCTACTCGGGCAGCCTCGACGACGTCGATGCGGACGGCGCCTGGGAGCGGCTGGAAATTCGCGAGAACAGCGGCGAGGGCGTCGCGATGCGAGGCATGCGGCTCAAGTCGCGCAGCGCGCGCCTGGTCGGCGACCTGTACGACACGGATTTCCTGTTCGAGATCGGCGAGATGAGCGTGGTCGATCGCAACCGGCAGGAAATGCGCATCGAACGCGTGCAATACCAGGCCGATACCGACGCGAAGGGAGACTTCCTCGACGTGGCCGTGAAGCTCGGCTCCGGCAAGGTCAGCAGCAAGGACCTCGAGGACATGGGCCTCGACATCAGCGAAGTGCACTACGACTTCACGGTGCGCCACCTGCATACGCTGACCCTGGCCAAGATGACTACCGCCATGAAGCAGGCATACACGCAGCCCGTCAGCACGCTGAGCGACGTCGAAAGCAGCATCCTGACGCCCTTCAAGGACTACGGCCTGCAGCTCCTCAAGTTCGATCCCGAGCTCACCATCGAGCGCATCGGCATCGTCACGCCCGAAGGCGAGGGCATGATGAAGGGCGCGTTTCGGCTGCCGGGCGCCACGGCCGCCGACTTCCAGGCAGGCTCGATGGCAATCCTCGGCAAGCTCGACAGCGAGCTGGACATCGCCGTGGCGCAGCAGCTGGTCGACAAGCTGCCGGGCGGCAACACCAGCGTGGGCGCCGTCATCGATGGCGGTTACGCGAAGCGCGAGGGCGACAAGATCACCAGCCACATTGAATTCAAACAGGGTGAGCTCAAGATCAACGGCAAGTCGCAGCGGCTGCCGGGACTCGGGGCTCCCGGGCCCGGGGCGATGACGGAGGCGCCGCCGGACGGTCCGGAGGCCGCCCAGACCCTGCAGGAGTAGAATCGCCAGCCCCGATGTCCAGCCTGAAGAACATTCCCGTGGTCGCGGAGCACCGCGCGCCGCGCAGCGGCGAGAAATACACGACCCCGCAGGGCTTCACGGCCATCAAGGATGGCCAGAAGCCGCGTGGGCTCGAGAGCCCCTCGGCACGCGTCGGCAAGCCGCGCTGGATCACCGCGCCGCTCGCCGCCGGCGCCGGTTTCAGCGCCGTGAAGGGCATCGTGCGCGAGCATCGGCTGGCCACGGTCTGCGAAGAGGCCAAGTGCCCGAACATCGGCGAGTGCTGGAACGCGGGCACGGCCACCATCATGCTGATGGGCGCGGTGTGCACGCGCGCCTGCCGCTTCTGCTCGGTGGACACGGGTAATCCTCGCGGCTGGCTCGACCCGGAAGAGCCGGAGAACACGGCGCGCAGCGTCGAGCTGATGAAGCTCAAGTACATCGTGCTGACCTCGGTGAATCGCGACGATCTGCCGGACGGCGGCGCGCGGCATTACGCCGATGCGATCCGCGCCATCAAGCGCCGCACGCCGCACGTCGCGGTCGAGGCGCTGACGCCGGATTTCCAAGGCGTCCTGCAGGACGTGGAGACCGTCGTGGATTCCGGGCTCGACGTGTTCGCGCAGAACGTCGAGACGGTGAAGCGGCTGACGCACCCGGTGCGCGATCCGCGCGCGGGATACGAGCAGACCATCGCGGTGCTCGCGCATGCCAAGAGGTACAAGCCCGCGGTGCTGACCAAGACCAGCCTGATGCTGGGGCTCGGCGAAACCGACGAGGAGATCGCGCAGTGCATGGACGACCTGCGCGCCGCGAACGTCGACCTGCTGACGCTCGGCCAGTACCTGCGGCCGACCATGCACCACCTGCCGGTGCAGCGCTTCGTCACGCCGGCCGAATTCGACAAGTACCGGCAATGGGCGCTCGCCAGGGGTTTCCGCGAATGCGTGTCCGGCCCGCTGGTTCGCTCCAGCTACCGCGCCGAACAGGCATTGGCCGGCAACAACGCAGGGCTGGTGAATGGCGGGGGTGGCGCCGGTGGTGCCGGGCACCAATTCCCGCAATTCGCTGAAATGGCGGCGGCTCACTCTCCGGACAACAGCGCGAATTACGGGAATTGGTGCCCGGCACCACCGGCGCCGCCGGCACCGCGCTGGCTCGGCCGCGTGGATTACGTCCCGACCTGGCGCGAGATGCAGCGCATCACCGACACGCGCGATGCGAACACGCCGGACGAGATCTGGCTGCTCGAGCATCCGCCGGTGTTCACGCAGGGACTGAACGGCGATCCCGGCCACGTGCTGGCCGCCGGCGACATCCCGGTGGTGCAGATCGATCGCGGCGGGCAGGTGACCTACCACGGCCCCGGGCAGCTCGTGGTCTATCCACTCATTGACATCCGCCGCGCCGGGCTCGGCGTGCGCGAC
>DASTHJ010000075.1:0-2475 GCA_035718265.1 Steroidobacteraceae bacterium
TGCAGTCGATCGCCGGTGCGGATGTAGAACATCAGGAAGCGGTCGATGAACCTGATCAACGTGGCGGTATCTAGATCGCGCGCCAGCAGGTCGGCGTGCCGCGGCTTCATGCCGCCGTTGCCGCAGACATAGAGGTTCCAGCCGTTCTCGGTGGCGATCACGCCGACGTCCTTGCCTTGTGCCTCGGCGCACTCGCGCGTGCAGCCCGACACCGCGAACTTGATCTTGTGCGGCGCGCGCAGCCCCTTGTAGCGGTTCTCCAGGTCGATCGCGAGGCCGACCGAATCCTGCACCCCGTAGCGGCACCAGGTACTGCCCACGCAGCTCTTCACGGTACGCAACGCCTTGCCATAGGCGTGCCCGGATTCAAAGCCCGCATCGATCAGCTCGCGCCAGATCTGCGGCAGCTGGTGCACCTGCGCGCCGAACATGTCGATGCGCTGGCCGCCGGTGATCTTGGTGTAGAGACCGTACTTCTTCGCGATCGCGCCGATGGCGATGAGCCCTTCGGGCGTGATCTCGCCCCCCGGCACGCGCGGCACCACCGAGTACGTGCCGTCCTTCTGCATGTTGGCGAGGAAGTAGTCGTTCGTGTCCTGCAGCACGGCGTTGCGCTTCTTCAGCACGAACTCGTTCCAGCACGACGCCAGGATGGACGCGACGGCCGGTTTGCAGATGTCGCAGCCCAGGCCGCGGCCGTGCTTGGCCAGCGTGTCCTCGAAGGTCTTGAGCTGGCCGATCCGCACCAGGTGGAACAACTGCTGGCGCGTGTACGGGAAGTGCTCGCACATCGACGTATTGACGCGCACGCCGCGCTTCTTGAGCTCGGCGTTGAGCAGCTGCGTGACCAGCGGCGTGCAGCCGCCGCAGGTCGTGCCCGCCTTGGTCCTGGTCTTGAGCGCTCCGACGGTCGTGCAGCCGCCCTCGATCGCGGCACACAGGCCGCCCTTGGTCACGTTGTTGCACGAGCAGATCTGCGCGGTTTCCGGCAGCGCGGCCAGCGCGTTGGTCGGGGGTGCATCCGCAGCGACCGCCGCCGCCGGAAACAGCATGCTTTCGGGGTTCTCGGGCAGCGCCAGGCTGTTGGCCATGGTCTGGTGCCAGAGCGAATAGTCGGACGTGTCGCCGACCAGCACGGCGCCGAGCAGCTTCCTGCCGTCGGCGTCCACCACGAGCTTCTTGTAGACCTCGCGACGCTGGTCGAAGAAGGAGTAGGCACGCGCGCCCGGCGTGGTCCCGTGCGCATCGCCAATGGAGCCGACTTCCACGCCGAGCAGCTTGAGCTTGGTGCTCATGTCGGCGCCGGCGAAGACTTCGTTCGGCACCCCCAGGATGCGCGCCGCGGCGATGCGCGCCATCTGGTAGCCCGGCGCGACCAGGCCAAAGATCCTGCCGTCGAATGCCGCGCATTCACCGATGGCGTAGATGGATTCGTCCGAGGTGCGGCATTCGCCGTCGATGACGATGCCGCCGCGCGCCGCGACCTCCAGGCCGCAGGCACGCGCCAGCTCGTCGCGCGGACGGATGCCTGCGGAGATCACGATGACGTCGGTCTCGAGCGAACCGCCGTCCGCGAACTGCATGCGATGCCGCGCCGACTCGCCGTCTTCGATGCGCGTGGTGTTCTTGCCGGTGTGCACGGCGACGCCCAGCGCCTCGATGCGCGTGCGCAGCAGCCCGCCGCCGCCCTCGTCCACCTGCACGGCCATGAGCCGCGGCGCGAATTCCACCACGTGGGTCGCGAGGCCGAGATCCTTGAGCGCCTTGGCCGCCTCCAGTCCGAGCAGCCCACCGCCGATGACCACGCCACGCGTGGCATTGCGGCCGGCCTCGCTGATGGCTTCGAGATCCTCGATGGTTCGGTACACGAATACGTTCGGCCGCTCGCGTCCCGGGATCGGCGGCACGAACGGGCTCGAGCCCGTGGCGAGCACCAGCACGTCGTATTCGTACTCGGCGCCGCTCTTCGTGACCACGCGCCTGCCCGCGCGATCGATCGCCGCGACCGCGTCCCCCGAGTGCAGCTCGATCTGGTTCTTGTCGAAGAACTCGCGATTCGTGAGCGTCAGGTCTTCGGCCGTGGAGCCCGAGAAGAATTTCGACAGGTTGACCCGGTCATAAGCCAGTCGCGGCTCCTCCGCGAGCATGGTGATGGAGAGATCGCCGGGTCCCTCCTGCGTCAGCGCCTCGAGAAAGCGCTGGCCGACCATTCCGTGGCCGACGACGACGATACGTTTGGACATTGCTGGATCTGGCCCTCGTCCCGTGTGAGCGATGCCAGAGGCCAAGCAACCCGCGTGCCACGCAGTTCACACCGGAATTTCGCCAGCCGGGCGGCTGTTTCACGCCGCGTGCTTCACGGCGGTGCAGGGGGTCGAGGGGCGCGCCTCGACAGCGGGCATCCCCAGAATGGTGCGAACGCGCCTCAGCGGACGCGCGCGTACATCGAGGCGTCGATGATCTTGCCGTCCTTGA
>DASTHJ010000076.1:0-4398 GCA_035718265.1 Steroidobacteraceae bacterium
CGCTTCGGGCGGTTGGCCAGCCGGCGCGACACCAGCGAGCCGAGCGCCATCGCGATCTCCACTGCCAGTGCAGGCTGCCGGTTGGTGAGCTCGGTGAAGCGGATCGGCGACAGCGACCACAGCTTGCACGCGCTCGCGGCCTGCACGGTGGCGTTGCGCGGATTGCGCGTGAAGAACGCGCCTTCGCCGACGGCCGACCCGCCCTCGACGCTGGCGAGCCGCAACCGGCCCTTGGCGTCTTCGTAGTGCACGGTGAGCGCGCCGGATTCCACCAGGTACACGGTGCGGTCGGTCGCGTTCTGCTCGATCAGCACCTGGCCCTGGCGCACCGCGAACGGTTGCAGGTAGGAGCCCAGCACTTCCCATTGCTTCGCATTGAGCTGCGGCCGGAAGGCGTCGACCGTCTGGTTGCGCGCGATGGCCTGCACGAGGCCTTGCACGTCGAACTGGATCGGTGTCGGAAGTGGCGCGTTCATGCCGGCAAGGTAAACGCGGCACCTCTTGCGTACAAGGCTTTTTAACTGCGCATTACACGAGATACGGCGCGCGCCGCCCCTGTAACCCGTGCCCTGTGGTTTGCGCGGACAGGCGGCGCGCGTGCGCGCATGAACGGTTGCGGGTGGCAGGAATGACAGGGGACGGTGAGCAGCGGTTGGTCGAAGTTCGTACTACCGCTCGGCGCCGCAAGCTGGGGTTCGCAAGGCTCACCTTCGGCTGTCGCCCCAGCCTACGACAGCAGCCGCGGCCTATTTGCCGATGCAGAACCTGCTGAAGATCACTCCGAGCAGATCGTCCGCGCTGAATTCGCCGGTGATCTCCGACAGCGCGTTCTGCGCGAGACGCAGTTCCTCCGCCAGCAGATCGAGCGCCTGCGCTTCGCGCGCGAGGTGCGCGGCGGCCTCCATCAGGTGCGCGTCGACGCGGCGCAGCGCATGCAGGTGACGCTCGCGGGCGATGAACACGCCTTCGGGCGCGGATTGCCAGCCGGCGAGGGCGAGGAGTTTCGCGCGCAGGTGATCGAGGCCTGCGCCAGTCTTTGCGGACAAGAGGATGGCGCTGTCGGAGCGCCCCCACCCCGGCCATCCCCCAGAGGGGGAGGGAGCCGCATCCATCTTGTTCCAGACATCGATCACCGGCACGTCCTGCGGCAGCTTCGCCGCGATCGCGGCATCGGCCTCGCGGTAGTCGGGCGCGTCCGCGCGCGTGAGGTCGTGCAGGAACAGCACCGCGTCGGCCTTCTCGATCTGGCCCCAGGCGCGCTCGATGCCGATCTGCTCCACCTGGTCCGCGCCTTCGCGCAGGCCCGCCGTATCCACCACGTGCAGCGGCACGCCTTCGATCTGGATGGTCTGCCGCACCACGTCCCGCGTGGTGCCGGGGATGGGCGTCACGATCGCGAGCTCGGCGCCTGCCAGCGCATTGAGCAGCGAGCTCTTGCCCGCATTCGGCTGCCCCGCGATCACGACGTCGATGCCTTCGCGCAGCAGCGCGCCCTGGTGCGCCCGCTGCATCACGCGCGCGAGGTTCGCCTGCAGCCGATCGAGCTGCCCCTGCGCGTCGGCCTTGCGCAGGAAGTCGATCTCCTCCTCGGGGAAGTCGAGCGTCGCCTCCACCAGCATGCGCAGATCGATCAGCGCGTCGCGCAGCGCATGGATCTCGCGCGAGAACTCGCCGGCCAGCGAGCGCGTGGCGCTGCGCGCCGCGGCCTCGGTGCTGGCGTCGATCAGGTCGGCGATGGCCTCGGCCTGCGCCAGATCGAGCTTGCCATTGAGGAACGCGCGACGCGTGAACTCGCCCGGCTCCGCCACGCGCAGGTTGATCGCCGCGCCGGCTTCGAGGCAGCGCGCCAGCAGCAACTGCAGCACCACGGGGCCGCCGTGCGCCTGCAGTTCCAGCACGTCCTCGCCGGTGTAGGAATGCGGGGCCGGAAAGTGGATCGCGAGCCCCTGGTCGATCGCACTGCCGTCGGCGGCGCGGAAGGGCAGGTAGGTGGCTTCGCGTGGTTGCAGCCCGCGGCCACACACCGCGTCGACGATCGGCCGCACGTCCTTCGCCGACACGCGCACGATCCCCACCGCGCCGCGCCCGGGGGCGGTGGCGATGGCGGCGATGGGCTGGTCGAGGCGGGAGAGCATTGGTAGACGTTGGGTCCTATAGAGATTGTGCAAAGAAGCCAACGCCCCCGTTCAAACCGTGCGTGCGGATTTCCCGCACACGGCTTACCAGTGGCCTGTCGGCTCGCAGCATTACGCGGCCTCCCGTTTCCAGAAGGGGGCTGCCCCGGCATAGCGGATCGTGCCACGCAGACGGTGTAACCCAAGGCGTTCGAAATACTCACGGTTCCAGCCGTTGGCCTGGCCCGCGCGCAGGTTGCGGCCCGCGCGCTTTGTCCGCAGCCCGCGCAACCTCTTCTCCACGTACGCGTCCACGTCGATGAAGTGGTTGGCTGCATTGCCGCTGCGGAAGTACTGACCCCAGCCGCGCAGCACCGGGTTGAGTCCGGCGATCACATCTCGCACGTCCTCATGACACCGACTCCGCGGCGTCAGCGTCCGTACACGCTCGCGCACCCGGTTCATCGCCTTGCGGCTCGGCCAGCACTGCAGGTAGTACCGCCGGATGCCCTTTTGCTGCCACAGCCGCCCGCTCATGCGCTTGTGCAGATGGCAACCGAGGAAGTCAAAGCCTTCCCGGCCACCCGTAAGCACCACGCTGCGCGTTTTCTGTGGATGCAGCTTCAGGCCCAATCGGTCCAACACGTGCTCGATACGGCGCTGAGCTTCCTCGCAATCCCCTGCCGTAGGGCTCATGACCACGAAGTCGTCCGCGTACCGCACCAAGGCGCCCAAGTGCGTGCAGTGTCTCGCCCACACCCGGTCCAGCACATGCAGGTAGATGTTGGACAGCAGCGGCGAAATCACTCCCCCCTGCGGCGTTCCCGCCACCGGGTGGCGCACCGCCCCGTCTTCCATCACCCCCGCCTGCAACCATAGCCTCACCAGCTTGAGCATCCGCCCGTCACTGACGCGCTGCCCCACCAGGGCAAGTAGCTTGTCGTGATCGATGCTGCCGAAGTAGTCGCTGATGTCCGCATCCAGCACGTGTTCGGCGCCCGCATTGCCCAGTTGCCTGAGCCGCTCCAGCGCCATCTGCGCACTGCGCCTTGGCCGGAACCCGTACGAGCACGGCTGGAAGTCCGCCTCGAAAATAGGCTCCAGCACCAGCTTGGCCGCCATCTGCACCACCCGGTCGCGCACCGTCGGAATGCCCAAAGGCCGCTTTCCTCCGTCTGCCTTGGGAATGTAGACGCGCCGCACGACTGGCGCGCCGTACTCGCCCGCGCGCAGCACCTCGCCCAGCTCCTGCAAGAAGCGCTGGACTCCGTACTGCTCCACGGCCTGGATCGACACGCGGTCGATCCCCGCTGCGCCGCGATTGCGGCGCACACGCTTCCACGCCTCGTGCAGGACGTCATCCCTGCACATCTGGCCGTACAACGCATGGAAGCGCCTTGCCGGTGCCCGCTTGGCTGCGGCCCAGAGCTGCCTTTGCAGTTGTCGCACTTTGGCGTCGGACTCTCGTCCAACGGGGTCGTTAGGTCCGGTCGTGCCGGCCATTCCCTCGCGCTTACCCGCTATTGCAGCATGACCACCGCAGGGACCCTTCCCTCCAGCCGCGTTATGCCGCACGGCCTTCGTCGAGGCAGCTTGCACCGCCCCGTGCAGTACTACGATCCCCTCGGACTCCCGCTGCGCACGCCCCGATTTCGCCTTGGGCTTATACGGGCGCGCTTGCCCCGACTCGGGCTGCGCAGACGGGCCTCTCGTGTTCCGCACCACTCCCTGCACACGTGCTGCGCCCCCTACCCCGCCACAGCCACCGGCGCGCTTCGGTCCTTGCGCCAGCGGTGTTGCCTTCGCCGTGACATGAGCGGCTCGGCCTATGGGTTGTAAATCTGTCGAGGCTGCAGGCTTCACTTCATGTTGCGGCCCGCGTGCTTGCTCCCCACCCGAAGTGGGCTCTTGACGCCCCGCTCGGGCAGGAAGGTCTCCCTCCACAGCCTGGGGCCTGCTACCCGGCGCACCGACGCCTACCGGGACGGGACTCTCACCCGTTGGAGTGGCGCAGCAAGCCACGCTCGGCTCTCCCCCTTCCGGGGTCAACCCTTGCTTGACGTCACGACGCACCATGCGGCGATTCTAGGTTCGCAGCGCCCGATTCCGAACTCAGACCGCCAGCGCCTTCACGTCCCGCAGCAGCGCCTGCGCGTCGTCGCCCAGCGTGGCCGCGGCGATGGCGCGGCACAGGTCGATGTCGAAGCCGGTGCGCTTGCCGCTGTTGTCCTCCGCCGAGAAGCCGGGGGCGGCCAGCGTCACGCCGCACTTGACCGCGCCGCGG
>DASTHJ010000077.1:0-6391 GCA_035718265.1 Steroidobacteraceae bacterium
TCGAAGATGTCCTCGCCCGGGTGCACTTCGAAGCAGCAGTTATGTCCGTTGTCCTTGAACACGTCGAGGATGGGGCGCCAGCGTTTCGCGAGCTCGTCGAACGCGGCTTCGATGAGGCCAGGCGGACGCTGCGGCCAGGGATACAGGTACGGCCATGCCAGCGCGCCCGGGAAGGCGGCGCAATTCTTCAGGCCCAGGTTGCGGCTGGCCTTGGCGAGCAGCTTCATCTGCTCGACCGCCCAGGCCTGGCGCTTGGCCGGATTGCCCTGCACTTCCTTCGGCGCGAAGTTGTCGAACTGCAGGTCGTAGGCCGGATGCACGGCCACGAGCTGTCCCTGCAGGTGCGCGGCAAGCTCGGTGATCTCGATGCCATGCTTCGCGGCGACGCCCTTGAGCTCGTCGCAGTACGACTTGCTCTCCGCCGCCTTGGCGAGGTCCATGACACGGCCGTCCCAGCTCGGCAGCTGCACGCCGACGAAGCCGCACTCCTTGGCCCACTTGCACATGTCGTTGAAGTTCTGCAGATGCGGGCCGGTGCCCGCAAACTGCGCCAGGAAAATCGCAGGTCCCTTGATCGTCTTCACGGCCGCCCCTTCAGCGTAGTCAAACCTCGAGCTTCGACAGGTAGTCGGCGCTCATCTTCGCGGACTGCAGGACGGGCCGCGTGTAAGGCTCCTCCTGCTCGTAGAAATAATGTCGCACGCCGTGCGCGTGCGCGGCACCGATGACCTTCTTCCAGTCGATCGTGCCTTCGCCCACCGCGACGGTGGTCGCCTGGTGCGGGTCGTCGGCGAGCTTGCCGATGTCCTTGACGTGCAGTGCGACGACGCGGTTCTTGTACTCGTCGAGGATCGCGAGCGGATCCTGGCGCGCCGCGACGGCCCAGCCCACGTCGAGCTCGATCTTCACGAGCTCCGGATCGGTGGCGCCGAACAATGTGTCGAAGGCCGTCTGGTCGCCGAACTTTTTGAACTCGACATGATGGTTGTGATAGCCGAAGGTCAGGCCCGCGTCCTTGACCTTCCTGCCGAACTCGTTGAACAGCTTCGCGTTCATCTTCCAGTCGCCCGGATCGAGCGCGTCCATCTTCTTGCTCCACTCGAGCTTGGCCTTGGCGGCGTCCGACATCGGTGAGGAGCAGATGATGTACTCGAGTCCCAGTGTCTTCGCGTCGGCGATGATCTGCTCGCCGTCGGCGGCGATGGCGTCCGCGCCGTGATGCGTGCTCACCAGCGTGAAGCCGATGCCCTTCATGAGCTTGCCGAGATCGGCGGCGCTGCGGTTGTAGAAGCCGGCGAACTCGATCTCGCGGAAGCCGATGGCGTAGAGCTGCTGGAGCGTGCCCTCGAGGTCCTTCTCCGCTTCGGCCTTCACGGTCCAGAGTTGTATGCCGAGCGGCACCTTCCACCCGGCGGCGAAAGCGAATTTGCCCAATGTGCTTGCGGCCACGCCTGCACCCGCGGACACGAGAAAGGAACGACGGCTCAGCATCTTAAACCCCCTGGGTGATCCGGACGCCGGAGTACACGGCATCGGCCGTGGGGCCGTCAAGAGACGCGCGGCGCGCGACTCATGAGGCGTCGTTTTCCGCTAGCGGGCCGCGACACATATATATGTATGCGCCGTCATGTGTATCGGTTGTCCATGCGTCCGCGTACGGGTCACGTGGCGTGAAAGAAGCGCGTCAGCCGCCCTCGACCTCCGGCAGGAACGACACGTCCATGTAATAGCGCTGCGGATTGTTCGGATCGAGCAGCACCGTCACCTTCTTCACGTTGACGAACTTCGTCGGATCGAACCACAGGTTCTCGCTGTGGAAAATGCGCAGCTTGTGGGTGGCCGGATCCAGCCACTGCGAAGTGATGCGCCAGGGATTGCGACCGTTGATTTCGACGCTGGTATTGCGGTCCACCCCCTGGAACTCGGTCTCGACGGCATTGCCATAGGCCATGAGATAGTGCTGCTTCTTGCGGCTGGCGCGCCTCGCGAACAGCAACCCGCCGCCGAGCGCGGCGAACAGCAACCCCAGGCCACCGAGGATCGACGCGCCGAACCACAGCGAGCCGAATCCGCGGATGCGCGCCTCGCCCGGCTCTTCGGGCCGGTACAGCACCGGCACGGTCTCGCCGACGTCGTACGAAGGCGGACTGCTGCTGACCCGGCTCGCGAACGTGACGTCGCGGCCATCCGCGGCCGTGAAGCGCACCACCGGCTTCCAGGTGGAACCGCCGTCATCGCTGCGCACCTCGCGCAGCTCCACCACCGTGCCGGTGGCGTCCTGCGCATGCGCGATGAAGCGGCGCGTGTCGATGCAGAGCAGCGCCGCACCGACCAGCATCAGTGCGCCCACGCCCAGGAAAGTCCAGAAGATCCAGCGGAACTTCCTCATTGTTGTTTTCTCCCTGCCGGGTCTCGGTAAACTCCGGCACCCGCCATGAAGATACTCGTCACCGGCAGCGCCGGCCACCTCGGCGAGGCGCTGATGCGCAGCCTGCGTGCCCGGAACATCGCAGCCATCGGCCTGGACCTGCTGCCCTCGCCCTTCACCGATCTGGTCGGCTCGATCGTCGACCGCGAAGCGGTGAACGCCGCCATGCGCGGCGTCACCGCCGTATTGCATGCCGCGACGCTGCACAAGCCGCACGTCGCGACGCACGGCCGGCAGGCCTTCGTCGACGTGAACGTCACCGGCACGTTGAACCTGCTCGAGTCGGCGGCGGCCGCCGGCGTGCGCGCCTTCGTCTGCACCAGCACGACCAGCGCGTTCGGCGATGCGCTGACGCCGCCCGCCGGCGCACCCGCCGCGTGGATCACCGAGGACGTGACGCCGGTTCCCAAGAACATCTACGGCGTCACCAAGGTCGCGGCGGAGGATCTCTGCCAGCTGTTCCACCGCAACCAGCGCATGCCCTGCCTGGTGCTGCGCACCTCGCGGTTCTTCCCGGAGGAAGACGACGTGGCCGAGCGGCGCGCGGCCTACGCGGACGACAATCTCAAGGTCAATGAACTGCTGTATCGGCGCGTGGACGTCGAGGACGTGGTCGCGGCCCACTTGTGTGCGCTGGATCGCGCGGCGGAGATCGGCTTCGGGCGTTTCATCATCAGCGCGAGCTCGCCGTTCCGGCGCGAGGACGCCGCCGACCTCGCGCGCGACGCCGCACGCGTCCTGCGGCAACGCGTGCCGGAATATCCGGCGGTCTACGCGGCGCGCGGCTGGAAGATGCTGCCCGCGCTGGATCGCGTGTACGACAACGAGCGCGCGCGCCGGCAGTTGGGTTGGCAGCCGCAGTACGACTTCGCGCGGGCGCTGCGCGCGCTGGCCGCCGGCGCCGACTGGCGCAGTCCGCTGGCGCGCGCCATCGGCTCCAAGGGTTATCACCGCCAGGCGTGAGGCGCGCTCGCGAGGCCTGGCGCAGCGCGCCGCCTGCCTCGTCGTCAGGCATCGATAAGCGCGGCTGAACCGATGTTCGGAAAAGCCGATGGCCCGGGTGCCGGGCTGGTGCAGAATCGTGCGCGTGGCGGACCTGCTGCAGAACATCATGTGGAATTGCATGGCCGGCCCACACGCGAAATTCGCGGTGGGCGAAGGCGACGTGCGCCGTTACGCGCCGGGGTTCTCGCCCATCGTCGGCTGCCGCGATCCGCAGCGCCCGGACTTCGCGACGCTGGCGAGGTTCAGCGAGCCCGGCGACAGCTTCTACATCGACATCTGGTCGGGCGTGGCGCCCGCCGGCTGGCAGGTCGCGCGGGAAGCGTGCATGTTCAAGATGGTCTGGGACGGGCCCGCGCCGGCCGACGAGGCGGCGCCGGACGCGATCGCGCTGCGGCCCGAGCACGCCGCGCAGGCCGTCGAGCTGGCCAGGCTCACGAACCCGGGGCCGTTCGGCATCCGTACGCCCGAGCTCGGCGAGTATTTCGGATACTTCGACCGCGGACGACTCATCGCGATGGCGGGCGAGCGCCTGTGCGCCGGCGACCTGCACGAGATCAGCGGCGTGTGCACGCACCCGGATTTCCAGGGGCGCGGCCTGGCGAAGCGGCTGACCCTGAAGCTCGTGCACCGGCAATTGCGGCGCGGCAAGACGCCGTTCCTGCACGTCATGAGCCACAACGCGCCGGCGCGCGCGCTGTACGCCAGGATGGGCTTTCGCGACCACCTGGAGACGGTAGTTAGGGTGGTGAGCCGCGCCTGACGGACGCGACAGCCGCTCCGGGCCGGTGTACAGTCGGCGCGTGATCGATCACACCGGCCTCAACGTCCGCGACTTCCGCAAGAGCAGGGCGTTCTACCTCGCGGCGCTGGCGCCGCTCGGCTACCGGATCCTGATGGAGCTGCCGGCGGAGCTCGCGCCGGGAGGGGTGATCGGCCTGGGCGTGCCGCCGAAGCCGGACTTCTGGGTGGCCGGAGGCACGCCACAGTCGCCGCGCCTGCACGTGGCGTTTCGCGCCGCGGACCGTGCCCAGGTGGATGGGTTCCATCGCGCGGCGCTGGCCGCCGGCGGCCGCGACAATGGTGCGCCCGGTCCACGCCCCCACTATCATGCCGACTACTACGGCGCCTTCGTGCTGGACCCCGACGGGCACAACATCGAGGCGGTCTGCCACGATCCGGTCTGAGCCTCGCCATGCTGCCCATCGTTCCACTCGGCAAGAAAGGGTCCACGGGTCTGCCGCTGATCACGCTGTTCATCTGCGTGATCTGCATCATCGTGTTCGCATTCGCCAATGCCGAGGCCGACCAGCTGGCGCTCGCCTTCTACGCCGACCAGCTCGATCCGCTCAAGATGTTCACCTCGGTGTTCACGCACGGCAGCATCTGGCACCTGGCGGGCAACCTGTTCTTCTTCTACAGCTTCGCGCGCACCATCGAAACGCAGATCACCGTGTCGGGCTATCTACTCGCGTTCGCGGTGTTCGTGCTGGTGACCAGCCTGGCGTTCGCGCTCACGGCGAATTCGCCGTTGCCGACGATCGGCCTGTCGGGCGTGGTGTGGGGCTACATGGGCATGTTCCTGTTCCGCTATCCCAGGGACGTCATCAGCTGCTGGTTCATCCGCACCATCGAGGTACCGGCGTTCCTGTTCATCCTCGCCTTCCTGGCCTTCGACATCGCCGGCTATCGCCACGGCGACGCGCAGGTGAACTACGCCGCGCACTTCTCGGGGTTCATCGCCGGCGCGGCGTACAAGCTCGCCTTCTGGAGGATTTTCACGACCGAGGAGCCGCCCGCCCCCGCCAGGCGGCCCATCCTCGGGCCGCGCACGCCGGCCCGCACGCCGCGTCGCTGAGGCACAACCCCGCGGGCGTGGCGCATGCGTTGACGATCGGGAGACCACGCACATGAACGGACGCTTTGCATCGATCCTGTTCGCGGCCACGTCATTGCTGGCCACCGCCTGCGTCGCCCCGTACGAGGTTCCGGCCGCGAGCGCACAGGTGCAGGTGCCACCGCCCGGGATCAGCATCGATCTGCCGCTCGAAGCGCGTGATGCGGACGCGCCGCAGTTCTGTCAGCTCGGCGCCACATGCCTGGAACTGGATCCGCGCCCGTTCACGGCCTGCCTCCTAGCTACCGGGCGCTGCCCCGCCGAAGGCGAGCCGTTGCTGGTTACGGAAATCGCTCCGGCAAGGTAACCTTGCGGGCCTTTCGCCCCCAGGGATTCCGCACGATGCAGCTGCCCGCCGCCAACGTACTGCCGTTCCTCGTCCTCGTTCCGCTGATCGTCTGGCGGTTGTACAGCCGCATTCGCCGCAACATCGGGCGGCAGCCGCTGTCGAACGTCCGCCCGTACATCACCATCGGCCTGTTTCCGCTGCTGGTAGTGCTGCTCGGCTGGGGCGCGCTGCGGCGTCCGGAGCTGGTCGCCGCGCTGCTGTCCGCGCTCGCGGGCGGCATCGCCGGCGGCGTGGTCCTCGGCATCTACGGGCTGCGCCACACGAAGTTCGAAGTGACGCCACAGGGCCGGTTCTACACGCCGAATGCGCACATCGGCATCGCACTGTCGCTGCTGTTCGTCGGGCGCGTGATCTACCGCATGATGGTGCTGTACTCGCAGAACCCGTACGCGGCGCAGACACCGCAGGATTTTTCGTCCAGCCCGCTGACGCTCGGCATCTTCGGCCTGCTGGCCGGCTACTACGTGACCTACGCCATCGGGCTGGTGCGCTGGCGGCAGAGAGTGTCCGACCGGGAAACCGTCCCCCCGTCGACGGGCTCCTAGAACTTCACCATGACGTGCCGCACGGCCGTGTAATCCTCGAGCGCGTACACGCTGAGATCCTTGCCGTAGCCGGAGCGCTTCAGGCCGCCGTGCGGCATTTCGCTGACCAGCATGAAATGCGTGTTGATCCAGGTGCAGCCGTACTGCAGTCGCGCGGCCACTTTCATGGC
>DASTHJ010000078.1:0-10564 GCA_035718265.1 Steroidobacteraceae bacterium
CGGCGCGGGGCTCGGCGCGGGGCTCGGCACGGGCGTGAGGGCGGCGCGCGCGGCGCGCGCCAGGTTCGCGCCGGTATGCGTGGAAATCGCGGTCGGTGCGCCCGCCGGCTTCGGCACGCTGGCGAGCTGTGCCGCGCGGGCCAGCGCGGCGCCGGTGTGCGTCGAAACGGGTGAGACGCCCGGCACAGGCGTCGCGGCAGCGGAAGCTGCCTGGGTCGCGGCCGGCGAAGCGGGCGGCGTGCCGGACGGATCGCGGTCTTTTTTGTCCGCCGATGGATTGCCCGACGCGCTGCGCGCGGCTTCCGCCAGCGCCAGTCGCTCGGCGCGCCGCTGCGCCTCCTTCTCGATGGCGCGCAACGTGAGCTTGATCGAGCGCTGCAGGCGCTGCGGCGTGATCAGCCGCTTGGGTAGATAGTCCGCGGCGCCGAGCCGCAGCGTGCGGATGGCGGCGAGCTCGCTGCCGCCCTCGGCCAGGATGATCATCTCCGGGAAACCCGGCTGGCTGCGCAGCTTGCGGATCCAGTCGAAGCCGTCGGTGGTGGGCTCCTCGATGCCCTCGTCGAATTTCAGCGCCAGCATCACGATGTCGTAGTCACGCACGGTCATCGCGGTGCGCACCCGGCCGAACGACGCCCAGTCCATGACGACGATGGTGTCGGCGGGCCATCCGGACGAGACGGCATGCTGTACCCACAGCGCGTACTTGCCGTCGTCTTCGACGATCAGGAATTTGCGGGTCGGCTGCTCCATGTCTGTCATTCGTGGGCTTTCATTCGGGGGCTACTCTTCCAGGAAGCGGATGCGCACCGCCGCCCGCTGCTCCACGGCCTTGCCGTTCAACATCACCGGCTTGTAGCGCCACTGCGAGACCGCGCGCACCGCGGAGGCGTCGAACAGTTTGCGCGGCGAGGAGTTGGTGACGACGATGTCGCCGGTCGAGCCGTCGGTGCGTACCGTGAATTCCAGCTCGACCCAGCCGTCCATCCTGCGATTGCCGAGCGCGGTCGGGAACTTCGGCGCCACGTATTCGATGCGCGCCAGCGAGTTGGCGCCGACCACGCTGCGGCGCTGCGCGGCCAGCGCGCGCGCCGCATTCAGCTCGCTTTCCGCGGCGTTGAGATCCGCGCTGGAATAGGAGATGGTCCGCGCCTCGAGCAACCAGGCGTCGGCCGCCGCGATGTCGTCGCGGCCCAGGGCGGCGCGCAGCTCGCGCAGGTAGGCCCGGCCGAGACCCTGGCGCGCACTGGCCACCTGCGGGCTCCCGGCGTCGATGTCGATCAGCTCGAGCAGGCAGGACTTCGCGCTGCCCGCGGCGGGCGGCAGCAGGCGGTTGGCGGCCAGCGCCGCGCCGAACGACTGCGCCAGTTCGTTCAGCCGGTCGGATCGCACGCCGATCAGCCGCTCCTGCAGCAGGCGACGCACGGCGGTGATGTCCTGGCGCGCCGCGCCCGCGCTGTCGGCATTGGCCAGCCAGCGCTCGGTCTCGGCCGCATTGCCCGCCGTGGCGGCGGCGCCGGCGCGCGCCAGCAGCTCCTTCTGCAGCGCACGTGCGACCTCGTTGATCGCCGGGTCCTCCGGAATCGTCTGGCGCGCGGCTTCCAGGTAGAAGCGCGCATTGTCCTCGGCAGGCTCGATGAGCGCGCCGCTGCGCAGCCGCGTGCCGGCGAGTCGCAGGTAGGTGGTGCCGCGCTCGAGCCTGTCCTGCGCGTCGCCGTCGCGCTTGGCGGTGAGCGCGGAGCGCTCGCGCTCCATTTCGATCTGCATCATCAGGAACGCACCGCGCGAGGTCGCCGGCGTGAGCGATTCCGCCACGTCCACCATCTTCTTCGCGTCCTCGGCGTTGCCCGCGGTCAGCGCACGTTCGGCCGCGGCCAGCAGCCGGTCGGCCACGCGCACCAGTCCGGCCTTGGCCAGCGTGTTGGAGGGATCGAGCTCCAGCGCGCCGCGGAACAGTTCGACGGCGTTCTGGCCCGGAGGACTGGCGAGCTCGCCGTGCTGCAAGGCGGCCTCGGCCAGCGCCAGCTTCTCGCGCAACTGCTGTTCGCGCGTCAACACGGGCGGTGGCGCGGGTTCCACGGTGGAGGGCCGTTCGACGGCCAGCTCGGTGGTGCGCTGCACGCGGCCCGGCGCCTCGACCGCCGCGGGTTCCGGCGACTCGGCCGCGTCGGCGGCGCGCGGCTGCTCGGCCACGGTTTCGACGGCCGGTGCGACCGGTTCGGGTTCCGGCAGCGGCGCGGCGCCGGCCGGCGGCACCTCCGCGAGCGGCGTGTCGCGCCCGACTTCCGCCGCGGGCGGCGCCGGACCTGCCAGCGGCGCGGGTTCCTCGCCGACCGGCGCGGGCTGCGCCTCGCCGGCGGGCGCACTAACTACCGGCGCGGCCGCGCCTTCCTGCGGCGCCTCGCCGCCCGACAACAGGTACCAGCCGCCCACGGTGGCGGCCGCCAGCACCAGGCCGACGAGCGCCACGGGCAGCGAGCTGGAGCGGCGGCCGCGCGGCGCGTCCCTGCCGGCGGCCGCTTCCATGCGCGAAAAATCCGGGCGCTGCTGCTCGAGCGTGCGCTCGACGTTCTCCACTTCGTGGCGGCGCAGCGCGGCCTCGACGAACAGGCGCACGCGCGGTGCGGACACGGGCCGGTGCAGGAACCGGTAGACGACGCCGGACGTGATCTGGCTCGCCACCTTCGACTGCTCTTCGGCGGTACCGACCACGACCAGCACCAGGTCGCTCCAGTTGTCCCGCAGCCGTTCCGCGAGCGACGCCAGGTCGCCCTCGACGTACATGCTGTCGAGCAGGGCCACCGAGACACGGCGGCCGTTCAGGTGCGGGACGAGCTCGGCTTCCGAGGTGACCAGGATGACGTCGGTGGCGGGATCCACCACGCTGCGCAGCAGCCCGATGAGCGCCCGGTCCTGCGTAAGCGCTGCGATCGCCACGCGCTCATCGGCGCTGGCGAACATGGGCGAATCGAATTCCGACTGCGGCAGCATTTCGTTTGGGACACGGCTCGCAAGGGCAGGGAAAACCGGGGTCTGGGCCAATTTACCAAGATATGTAAGTTTATCGGCGACGCCCGCACCACGACCTTGCGCGCCGATAATCCGTGAACTGCGTCCCGTCACTTTTGTCCCGTAACGAGACCACTTTCACAATTGGGGGCCAGGCCGTCGCGGCCTGTGCGTTTGCAGCACGAGGTTATGATCGTCGGCGCCTCACGAGACTGGAGTTGGAAATGTTCGCCAGAGCCAAGACGAGAGCCGGTACCAGAGCCGTGTATTCCCTGTTGCTGATGGCCGCCGTCGCGCCGGTCATGGCCGCGGGTCCGAACGGCGCACAGGAGAAAGGCGCCGAGGATTTCCTGCGCGCCGTGGCGAGCGGCAACGCACAGGCGGTCGCGCAGGAGCTGCATCCAGATGAGCTCGGCAAGCTGCGTGAACGCTTGCTGGTGCTGCTGCGTGCCGAGAACCTGCGCAGCGACAATACCTATCGTTCGCGGCTTTTCGGCCCGGGCCGTTCGCTCGCGGACCTGGAGAGCATGACGGCCGTGCGCTTCTATGCGGCGCTCGCCGAGCGCCTGCGGCTGCGCGCGCGCACGTACGAGAAGTTCAAGTGGCTGGGCATCGTGCCCGACGACAAGATCGTCTACGTGGTCGGCAAGGGCATCCCGCCCAAGGACAAGGGCGCCGTGCCGGTCGTGGTCACGGTGGCGCTGATGCAGTACGGCGCGCAATGGCGCGCGGTGATTCCGAGCGAAATCGAGGCGCAGATCGACGACCTGCTCGAAGGCCGAACGGCCGGTCCGGCCATCCAGTCGACCAGCGTCGCCGCAAAGCCGGCCCCGTCGCAGCCTCTGGCACCGGGCATCAGCGAGCTGCTGGCGCGCGCCGAAGCGGCGCTGGCCGCCGGCAACTGCCAGCAGTACTACGACGAGTTCATGAGCCCGAACTTCAATCGCGCGACCTCGCGCAGCGCGCGCAAGACCCTGGTCCATGCCTGCACCAACAACGAGAGCACGCGCGAGACCATGATCACCACGCTGCGCATCGTGCAGGAGCTAAAGCCGCGGTACGATCTGGGCGGCACGCGGGCCGTCTACGACGTCAGCGGGCAGGGGCTGCCGTACGAACGCTTCGTGCTCGAGCGCGACGAGGACAAGTGGTACATCGCGGAGTAGTCAGACGCAGATGCTGAACATCCGACCGGCCACCGCCGCGGACGCGCCGCTGATCGCGAACCTGGTGCGTGAGCTCGCGGACTACGAGAAGCTCTTGTCCGAAGCGCAGGCGACGCCGGAGGATTTCCGCCGCGAGCTGGAATCGCCGAACCCGGTGATCCGTGTGCTGATCGCCGAATGGAACGGCGAGCCGGCGGGCTTCGCGCTTTATTTCTTCAATTTCTCCACCTTCGTCGGCAGGCCGGGCCTGTACCTGGAGGACCTGTTCGTGCGGCCGGCGCTGCGTTCGCATGGGATCGGCCGCGGCCTGCTGCGTGCGCTCGCGCGGATCGCCAGGCAACGCAACTGCGGGCGCATGGAGTGGGCGGTGCTCGACTGGAATGAACCGGCGCTGCGCTTCTACCGGACGCTGAATGCGCGTCCGATGAAGGAATGGATCGTCCACCGGCTGACGCCCGTGGAAATCGACGCGCTGGCTGGTGAGGCCGGTGGTGCCGTCGGTGGTGCCGGGCACCAATTGCCGTAATTGAGTCAACGGCGATTCGATCGCCAACGTCGGCCCAATTACGGCAATTGGTGCCCGGCACCACCGACGGCACCAGCGCTACTGCGCGAGCGCGAACTGCTTGCCGCGATAGGAGAGCTCGACGCCATTGCGCGTGATCTCGTCGACGCGCACGCCCTCGGGGGTCGAATCGCCTTCGCGCAGCTTGTGCATGTTGATGAACACGAAGCGATCCGCGGGCGAATCGGCGTACACGTGCATGTCCAGTCGCAGGTCGGGCAGCGGATTGCCTTGCGCCATGACCTCGTCGCGCGACGGCAATGCGCCGTTGCGCCGCGCGGCTGCGATGGCGCCCGCCTGTTCCGGCGTGATCGCCGGCTGATAATCGCGCGGGTCGTAGTCCGGCGGCACCGCGGGTTCCTCGTCCTGCAGCAGGGGCTCGTCCGCCAGCGGTGGCGTGCGGCTCCGCCCCTCGGCACCGGGTTGCGCGGGGCCGGCACCCATGCTGACGCTGGGAGCGGCGCTGAGGGGAATGTTCACCGTCGTGGGCAAGGTGACGGTGGCCGGCACGGTGACCATGCCCGGTCCGGCTGCGTTGGCCGCCAGCGGCGCCGTGGCCGGGGCGGCCGCAGCTGGCGCGGCCTGCGCGACCGGTTCCGGGCGTCGCAGCAGCAGCCACACCAGGACCAGCATGTTCACGCCCAGCAGGACGGCAAGTCCGCCTGCCCACCACGGAAACCGGCGGCGCGGCGCGGCCACCTTCACCTCGAACAACGCCGGCGATGACTGCCGCTGGCGATCGGTTTCGGACTTCTTCAGCGCATCGAGGATGAATGACATCTCAGCTTCCCGTCGCTTCGTGGAGGAAGGGCGTGGATCCGTCGTTCAGGGCCGCATCCAGCGCCACCTGTGTCTGCACGCCCGCGATGCCGTCCACCGCGAGGCGGTTCTTGCGCTGGAATTCCTCGACCATGGTGACCAGCGACGCATCGAACCGGTCGCTGGCGAATTCCTCCGGAGGCAGGCCGTTGACCCGGCGCAGGCTGTCGCGCAGCCACTTGACGCGCGCGTTGCGCGCGCCGAACGACAGGGGCGCCGAGCCGCCGCCGGCCGGTCGCCACAACAGCACGTAGTCGCCGAACCAGCTGCGCGCCAGGTCGCCGATGCCGATCTCGCGCTGCGCTCCGCCGAGATCGATCTGTGCGTGCTCGGCATCGAGACCCGCCAGCACCAGCTGGTGGGACCGCCCGTCATCGTCGATGACGTTCAGCACTGCCGGCCGGTTGAACAGCCGCAGCTGCGCCAGAGAGCCGCGCTGCGTCAGGCATTCGAGTCCGGCGCGCAGCGCCTGGGTGCATGGATCCTCACTGCCGGAGACATAGTCGATTCCCCACAGCGCGAACAATTTGCCGAACGCTTCGTCCGGATTGGTTTCGGTCGCGTACCGCGCCAGCAATTGCTCGAGGTCCGGCGTCGGCACGGGCTCGGGCGCCGGCGCGGGGGCGTCCGCCACCGGTGTCGCCACCGGTGCCGCCTGCGCGAGGAAGCGCGGCAGCAGCAACGCGACGCTGGCGATGGCCACGGCGGCCACCGCGGTGCCCGCCGCCCATGGCACCCACACCGGATGGAAATTCCGGCCGAACACCTCGCTGGCCGCACGCCGCACCACGCTGCCGCTGACCAGGTGACGATCTTCGGTGAAGGCGCCCAGCAGCGCGCGGTCGCAGATGATGTTCACGATCCGCGGCACGCCGCCGGACAGGCGCCGCACTTCGCGCAGCGCGCCGTTCGAGAACACCTCGCGGGTCGCGCCGGCCACGCGCAGGCGATGCCGCACGTAAGCCGAGGTTTCCTCGGCCGACAATGGATCGAGGTGGTACCGGCCGGTCACGCGCTGCGCGAGCTGGCGCAACTCGGTCCGATCCAGCACTTCGCGCAGCTCCGGCTGGCCGATCAGGATGATCTGCAGCAGCTTCTGGGTCTCGGTCTCGAGATTCGTGAGCAGGCGCACCTGCTCCAGGACCTCCGGCGCCAGGTTCTGCGCCTCGTCCACCACCAGCACCACGCGCCTGCCCTCGGCGTGCGACTTGAGCAGGTGACGGCTGAGCAGGTCGACCAGGTCCTTGAGGCTGCCCGCCGAGCGTTCCTCGACGTGTATGCCCAGTTCCTCGCAGATCGCCAGCAGGAACTCGACCGGCGTCATGCGCGGATTCAGGATCAGCGCGATCTCCGCGTGCTTCGGAGCCTGCGCGAGCAATGAGCGCACCACGGTGGTCTTGCCGGTGCCGACCTCGCCGGTCAGCTGGATGAAGCCGCCGGCTTCATTGACGCCGTAGACCAGGTGCGCGAGGGCCTCCGCGTGGCGCTCCGAGAGGAACAGGTAGCGCGGATCGGGCGTGATGGAAAACGGCTTTTCGTTCAGGCCGAAAAACGAGGCGTACATGGGTGTCGAGGGTTGGCGTCCGGTGTTGGATCTAACGTACGCCGCCCCCGGGGCGGCGTTAAGAGTGGCGGTACGCCGTAAAACCCGGGCGAGTATTGCACGGGCGTTTGGGGGGTTCTACCGCGGCTCGAAGCGTGTCGGCGGGGAGCTACGCCCGGCTCCGCGCCGGCGCCCCCCGGGAGCCTCTTCGGACACGTCGTCCCGGGATTCCTCGACCCCGCGGGCCTCGGGCAGGGCGCTGCCGCGGCGGACCGCGAGATTGCCAAAACGTTCCCGGATCAGGTCGACCGCGCTGTCGAGCGCGCCCGCCGCGGGACTGGCGGCGGCGCCCGAGGAGGCGAACAGATCCAGCTGGTCGGCCGCGTGCAGGTGGTTGACGCCCACACCTAACAAGCGCACCCGCGCGCGCGGCTGCTCGGTCAGCCAGGCGGCCAGCAGCTCGCCCGCCACCTTGGCGATGGTGCGTGAATCGGTGGTCGAGGGTTCGAAGCGCCGCTGGCGCGTGAACGTCGTGAAGTCCGCGCGGCGGATCTTGACCTGCACGCAGCCGGTCGCGAGATTCTGTGCACGCATGCGCGCGCCGGCGCGGTCCGCGAGGCGCAGCACCTCGGAGCGCATGCGCGCAGGATCGGCGAGATCGCTGGCGAAAGTCTCCTCGGCGCTGATGGACTTCTCGTCCCACTCCGACATGACCGGGCGCTCGTCGATGCCGGAAGCGCGTTCGCGCATGCGCTGCGAATCGCGGCCGAAGATCGGCCACAGCGCGGCGTCCGCCGCCCGCCGGAGTTCGCCGAGCGTGGCCAGCCCCGCGGCCTCGACGCGTTCACCCAGCTTGCGACCGAGCCCGGGCAGGCGGCGCACCGACAGCGGATCCAGCACCGCGTTGAGGTTGGCCGCCGTGACCACGGTGAGTCCGTCGGGCTTCTCCAGGTCCGAGGCGATCTTGGCGACCAGCTTGTTGGGAGCGACGCCGACCGAGGCGCCGAGCTGCGTGGTCTCGCGGATGCGCCGCTTGATGCCGCGCGCGATCGTCACCGCGTCGCCCTTGAGCGCAAGGCTCCCGGTGACGTCGAGGAACGCCTCGTCCAGCGACAACCCTTCGACCACCGGCGTGTAGTCGTGGAAGATGGTGAACACCTGGTGCGAGACCTCGCGATACACCGACATGCGTGGCGGTACGCAGATGGCGTGCGGGCAGCGGCGCAGCGCTTCGCGGATCGGCATCGCGGAACGCACGCCGAACTTGCGGACCTCGTAGCTCGCGGCCGCCACGACGCCGCGATTGCTGGTGCCGCCGACGATCACCGGCTGGCCGCGCAGCTCCGGCCGGTCGCGCTGCTCGACCGACGCGTAGAACGCGTCCATGTCGACGTGCAGGATGGCGCGCGGCGCGGTCATGGCGCCGTTTTACATCGTTCGGGCGCGCCGGTACACCGGCGCATCGAGGGCGGAAACCGCCCTGATTGTCGCGCGCCCGGCCCGGGCGGCTACTTCTCCACCGTGATCGTGATCTTCTTCGAGACGACCGGCGGTTCGTGCGGCACGTGCAGCGAATCGCCGAGCACCAGCTGTAGCGTGTGTTTGCCGGGCGGCAGCGTCAGCGAAGTTTCGGTCTGGCCCTTGCCGAAGTGCACGCTCTTTTCGTTGGCGGCCAGCGGCTGCGACATGTCGGCCGGCAGGTCGCTGTCGATCAGCAGGTGATGATGACCGGTGTTGTCGAACTTGATGCCGGCCGGTGCCACGCCCATGCCCTTGAGTCCGAAGACCACCGTGACGGGGCTCTTCACCTTGGCGCCGTCCTTGGGTGAAACGATGTACACCTCCGCGCCGGGCGGCGAAGGTTCGCGCGCGAGCGCGGTGACGGCCAGCGACAGGACGATGCAGGCGAGCGGCGCGAGCGTGCGGGCTTTCATGGGCGGCTCCTTCGTGACGCGGGAGCGCGCAAGGTACGTCCGCCGGCGGCGCCGGCGCAAGCGGACGACACCTGCGTCTACAAGGTGATCGCGCTGTACAGCACCGTTCCCGCCAGCACCAGCATGCTGGTCGCGATGTACGCAAAACCCATGATCACGTACTTCGCGAACGTCATCCAGCGCGCTTGCCCGTAATGGACCCGCATGGCGCGGAAGATGTACCAGAAGAGATAGAGCCACAGCCCGATCTCCAGCCACGTGACCAGGCCGCCGAGGAACGTGAGCCGGCCGACCAGGATCATGCCCAGCAGCGCCAGGAAGACGAAGCAATGGTTGTGGACCAGGAACAGCAGGTGTTCCACGTAGTAGCGCTTCGGTCGCCAGTACAACAGCATCATGATCAGCGCCAGCAAGGGCAGCAGCACGAACATGGCGCGCGGGATGTTGTGCACCACGGCTTCCATCAATTGCCTGCCGGTCATGTGATTGATCCGTTGGCACATGCCCTGCAGCACCTGCTCACGCCAGCCGGCATCCGGCATGACGCGCGCATGGTTGCTGCACAGGCTGTTCTCGATCCGGTCAGAGCGTTCCAGGGTCGTGCCGTCGGCGTTCTTCGGCGCCGTGCCGTCGAGAATGGACTGCTGCAGCGCGGCTTTCTTGCGCAAGGCTTCGGCGGCGTATTCGAGTCCCGGCGTGGTCGCGGCATTCTTCTCCATGTCGGCCGCGGCCTGGTTCAGCTTGGCGATGGACTCGGGCGTGGGCGGCGCCTCGTCCTCGAATTCCATGTTCGGCAGCCCCGCCACGACGAAGAACATCAGGCTGATGACCAGGTTCAGGCGGAACGGCGGCAGGTAGCGCACGCGCCGCCCGCGGAAGAACTCGAGCGTCAGGTATCCGGGTCTGACCAGCAGGTAGCCGAGCGTGCGCCACAGGCGCGAATCTGCGTGCGTCACGCTCTCGAAGGCTTCGCCGACGAAGTGCGCGAGCGTATGCACGTGCGGTTCGTGACGCTGGCCGCAGGCCGAGCAGAACTCACCGGCCAGCGCTGCACCGCAGTTGTCGCAGACGCGGGTCTGCGCCTGCGGGATTTCCGGCGCAACGGCGGCCGGACTTGCGACCTCGGCGCTTCCCACCGATACAGGGTGCGAGCTCATCGATCGCTTCAGGCGACGCGCCCGGCGTAGTCGCCGGTCGTCTCGTCGCGCGAGCCGGCCGGTTCGACGCCCGCGGCCATCTCGTGGCTCTCGAAATCGTCGACGTTGATGAGCTCCATGACCTTGCGGTCGTATTCGCGCAGGCTCGCCGCCTCGGTCTCGGAGATGATGCCGGCGGCGAGCGCCTGTGAAATCTGCCCGGTGACGTCCAGTGCGGTGACCTTGCCGGTCTTCACGCCCTCGACGCGGATGCGCTTCTCGATGGGCTCGGCGGTCTGCGCCATCACCAGCGCTTCCTGCAGCAGGCCGAGCGGATTGCCGGGTTCGAGCGTGCGGTAGACGAACCGGCACAGCCGGTCGCGCACCTCGGTCGG
>DASTHJ010000079.1:0-4315 GCA_035718265.1 Steroidobacteraceae bacterium
AGTGGGGATTGCGGGCAAGTGGCTGTTTCGCCTGCAATCCCCACTTTCCTCACCCGGCACATCTTACCTCAACCCCGGCGGTACCCCACCCTTGAAGGCCTGCATCATGCGTTTGAGCTTCCCGCCGCTGAAGCTCTTCATCATCTTCTGCATCTCCATGAATTGCTTCATGAGGCGGTTGACGTCCTGGACCTGGACGCCCGCCCCGGCGGCGATACGCCGGCGCCGGGAGCCATCCAGGAGGCCCGGATTGCGGCGTTCCTTGCGGGTCATGGAGTTGATGATCGCGATCTGGCGGCGCACGTCCTTGTCGCCCTGATCCGGCGCGACCGCGCCGCCCTTCATGGCGGCCTGCGGCAGCTTGTCCATCAGCGAAGCCACGCCGCCCATTTTCTGCAGCTGCTCGAGCTGGCTCTTGAGATCCACCAGGTCGAACCCCTTGCCCTTGGCCACCTTGCGGGCAAGCTTCTGCGCCTCGTCGACGTCGACCTGCTTCTGGACCTGCTCGACCAGCGCCACGACGTCGCCCATGCCGAGGATGCGGCCCGCCATGCGCTCGGCGTCGAAGGGCTCGAGCGCGTCGAGCTTCTCGCCCATGCCGACCAGCACGATGGACTTGCCGGTGATCTCGCGCACCGACAGCGCCGCGCCGCCGCGCGCATCGCCGTCCGCCTTCGTGAGGATCACGCCGGTCAGGTCGAGCGCCGCGCCGATGGCGCGCGCCGCGTTCACGGCGTCCTGTCCGGCCATGGCGTCGATGACGAACAGCCGTTCGTGCGTTTCGACGGCTCGGTCGATCTGTTGCACCTCGTCCATGAGCTCGGCGTCGACGTGCAGTCGGCCCGCAGTGTCGACGATCAGCACGTCGTACACACCGTTGCGCGCGGCCTCGAGCGCCGCGGCGGCGATGCGTGCCGGATCCTGCTTCACGTCCGTCGGGAAAAATCCGGCGCCCACCTGCTCGGCCAGCCGCTGCAGCTGCAGCACGGCCGCGGGCCGGCGGATGTCCGTGCTCACCAGCAGCACGCGCTTCTTCTGCTCCATCAGCCAGCGCGCCAGCTTGCCGGCCGTGGTGGTCTTGCCCGCGCCCTGCAGGCCGGCTAACAACACGACCACGGGTGGCGAGGCGCGCAGCTCGAACGGCCCACGAGAGCCCTTCATCAGCGCGACCAGCTCCTGGTGCAGGATGCCGACGAACGCCTGCCCCGGCGTCAGGCTGGCGGTGACCTCGGCGCCGAGCGCCTTCTGCTTGACGCGTTCGATGAAGATCTTGACCACCGGCAGCGCGACGTCCGCCTCGAGCAGCGCCATGCGCACGTCGCGCAGCGATTCGCCGACGTTTTCCTCGGTGATGCGGCCGCGGCCGCGCAGCGTGTCGACCGTGCGGGACAGGCGCGCGGTGAGGTTTTCGAAAAGGGCCATGGGACGCGGATTATCCTATGTCCCCTATGCAAAACGCACCCTCGCTGATCCTCGGCATCGCGCTCGTGGTTCTCCTGCTACTGATCGCGTTTTCCTCGGGCACCGAAGTAGCCATGTTGTCGGCCAACCGCTACAGGATTCGCGCGGCCGCGAAGGCCGGCAAACGCACCGCCAAGGCCCTCGATGCGCTGCTGTCCAAGCCCGACAGCTGGCTCGGCGCCAATCTCGTGCTGCTGGCGCTGGCCAGCGTCGCCGCCTCGTCGATCGCCACCTTGTTAGCGCAGCGCACCGGCTACGAGCACGCGATCCCCGTCACCATGGCGGCGTTGTCCGTGTTCATGATCATCTTCTGCGAGCTGGCGCCGAAGATCTATGCCGCACTCAAGCCCGATCCGGTGGCGATGTCGTCCACCTACATCTACAAGGTGCTGGTGTTCCTGGCGACGCCGGTGACCTGGTTCACCAACAAGGCGGCGTATGGATTCCTGCGGCTGTTCGGCATCCAGCCGGTGCGCTCCGACGGCGTGGCGATGTCCGCCGACGAATTGCGCTCGGTGGTCGCGGAAGCCGGTCCGATGATCCCGACGCGCCACCGCCAGATGCTGCTGTCGATCCTCGACCTCGAGCACATCACGGTCAACGACATCATGATCCCGCGGCAGGACATCGCCTCGATCAACGTCGAGGACAGCTGGGAAGACATCCTCGACCAGCTGCGCCAGACGCCGCACACGCGGCTGCCGCTGCACGAGGGCGAGCTCGACAACCTGATCGGCATCATCCACATGAAGCGTGTCGCGCAGGAGCTGGCGCGCGACACGCTGTCGCGCGAGCGGCTGATCGAGCTCGCCAGGGCGCGCGAGCCGTACTTCGTGCCGGAGGGCACGCCGTTGACCACGCAGCTCAATTACTTCCAGCGCAACCGCCGCCGGATGGCGTTCGTGGTCGACGAGTACGGCGACATCCAGGGATTCGTGACGCTCGAGGACATCCTCGAGGAGATCGTCGGCGAATTCACCACCGACCCGGCGACCGTGACGCACAAGCACGTGCATCGCGAGGCGCCCGGCGTGTTCATCATCAACGCCAGCGCCACGATCCGCGCGCTGAACCGCTCGCTGGGCTGGCAGTTGCCCACCGACGGCCCGAAGACCCTGAACGGCCTGCTGGTCGAGCAGCTCGAGACGCTGCCGGAAGCCGGCGCGCAGGTCAGCATCGGCGAGTACCAGTTCGAAGTGCTGCAGATCGGCGAGAACACCATCCGCACCGTGCGCGCGCGCAAGGCGGCCGTCGCGGCCGCGACCTAGATCAGGATGCGCACGGCCGCGGCAATCATCCTGATCGGCATCCTGCTGACAAGCGGAACGTATCTTCTGGTCCGGCATGACGCAGCAACGAGTCGCGCGGCAGCGCGACCCGAAGTCTCCGTACCGAAGCCGTCCGCACCAGTGACCTACTCGCCAGCGGCCGGTACCAACCCGGCAAGACAGCTGCCCGCAATGCAGTCCCGCTCCGGTGAGGAGGAACGACTGACACCGGCGCAGCTGGCCAAGGCGCGCGAGTTGCAGGAAAAACTGGTCGAGGGCATGTACGGAGATCTCGAGCTCGAGCTCGGACTCACGCGGACGAAGGCGGCTGCGGTTCGCGCGGCGATCGTGGATCAGCACATGCGTGACATGGCCACACCTGAGGCAATCACCGGAAACGCCGAACGCGCCGCGTATCGAAGCCTTCTCGACAGCGTCGCCACGCTGCTCGATCCCGAGGAAGCCGTGAGGTTCGAAGGCTACAGCCGGTCGATCGACGCACGCGCACAGATCATGTGGCTCGCCGCGATGCTCGAGGAGGCGCGCCTGCCCCTCAGCGAAGAACAGCGACGCAATTTCACCCACGCCGCGATCCGCAATGGCGCCTATCTGCTCATGCAGGACATACCACCCTCGGACTCCGCAACGGAATACCTGAACGTGACCGTCGTGCGCGGCGAGCAGCGTGACCAGCTATTGCTGCGGAGTGCGCGCGGCATACTGTCGCCCGCGCAATTGCGGAAAGTCGAAGCCTATTTCCGCGAGCGGCACGCGGCGTTGAACCAATCGCTGTACATTCAGGACTGATCCAGCGCGGCCTGCAGCGCCTGGTCGATGCGTGCCAGCGCCCGGACCTGCAGCCCTTCGATGGGCTGCCGCGGCGCGTTCTCCGCGGGAACCAGCGCCGTGGTGAACCCCTGCTTCGCGGCTTCGCGCAGCCGCTCCTCACCGTAGGCCACCGGACGCAACTCGCCCGTCAGCCCCAGCTCGCCAAACGACACGAGCTTCTGGGAGATGGGCTTTCCCGCCAGGCTCGACGCCAATGCGAGCGCCACGGGCAGGTCGCAGGCCGTTTCGCTGACCTCGAGACCACCGACCAGGTTCACGAACACGTCGTGCTCCTGCAGGTTCACGCCGGCGTGCCGGTTCATGACGGCCAGCAGCATGGCCACGCGTTGCGCGTCGAGTCCCTGCGCGACGCGCCGCGGCGCGCCGAAGCGCATGCGATCGACCAGTGCCTGCAGCTCCACGAGCAACGGGCGCCGGCCGTCGCGCGTCACGGTGACCACGCTGCCCGGCGCCGGCTCGCCCGAGCGCGCCAGGAAAATCGCCGAAGGGTTGCGCACTTCGCGCAATCCCTGCTCGCTCATGTGGAAGAACGCCAGCTCGCCCACCGAACCGAAGCGGTTCTTGGTGGCACGCACGTTGCGGAAGCGGCTCGAGGCATCGCTCTCGAAGTACAGCACCGTGTCGACCAGGTGCTCGAGCACGCGCGGTCCGGCGATGGCACCGTCCTTGGTCACGTGGCCGACGATGACCACGCTGACCTCCTCGGTCTTGGCGAAACGCACCAGCTGCGCGGTGCA
>DASTHJ010000080.1:0-9044 GCA_035718265.1 Steroidobacteraceae bacterium
GAGGTGGACCTCAGGTCCTGGCAGCGCGAGGTGCAGACGGCGCGGCGCGAGCAGCTCGAGAAGCTCGCGGTGCGGATCCGGCGGCACGGCGTCGACGTGGACGTGTCCGCCGACTGGGACTTCCCGCCGTACGAAGCCATCATCCGCAAGGCGCAGCGCATCGGCGCCGACCTGCTGGTCGCCGAGAATCACCACGGCACCGGCCGGCATCCCGCGCGCTGGCTGCTGTCTTACACCGACTGGGAACTGCTGCGGCTCTGCCCGATCCCCGTGCTGCTGGTCAAGAATCGCCGCCTGTATCACCGCCCGCGCGTGCTGGCCGCCATCGACCCCTCGCACGCGCACGCCAAGCCTTCCAAACTCGACCGGCAGATCCTGCGCGCCGGCGCGCAGCTGGTGCACGCGCTGCGCGGCGAGCTGCACGCGCTGCACGCACTGGCGCCGCCGATTCCGCTGGCGCCGGCGATGCCGGACGCACCGATCGTCGACCTCGGCGTCGAGCGCGAAGCGCTCGAGGAAGTCGCGCGACGCAACCTGGCGCGCGCCGTCGACGGCTTCGACGTCAAGCGCAGCCACTGCCACCTGGTCGAGGGCCGCGCCAGCGAGGTGATCCCGCGGACCGCGCGCCGCGAACGCTGCGCCATCGTGGCGATGGGCGTGGTGTCGCGCTCCGGTCTGAAGCGCTTCTTCATCGGCAACACCGCGGAGTTCGTCATGGACGCCGTGACGGCCGACATCCTCGTGGTGAAGCCGGCGGATTTCGAGTCGCGCGTGCCGCGCACCGGTCGTGGCGTGCAGATCCTCTCCATGCCCATCCTCGCCGGTTGAGCTGACATATTTCGGTGGGATAATCGTCCCGCTCATCCAAACCCCGAAAGGACTCGCAATGGCCAGAGAAAAGAATCCGGACTCTCCCGCCCCGAAGAAGCGCGCGCCGCGCCGGCGTGCCGCCGCCCCGGCGGTCGCGGCGAACCAGCCGAATTTCGTCGATCCGCAGCAGCGGACCGCGCTGATCGCGCGCGCCGCGTATTTCCGCGCCATGAACCGCGGATTCACGCCCGGCGACGAGCTCGCGGACTGGCTGGCCGCGGAAGCCGAAGTCGACGCCGAGCTGCTGCGAGGGAACGCGGGCTCCTAACAGAGTCGTTTGCGCGACGCGCAAGGAGTATCTTTGCGCGACATGGGGGGGCCCACTGCCGACGTACTGGCGTTGCTCGACGCCACGTTCGATGCCGTCGTGATCATGGACGATCGCGCTCGGATCATTGCGTTCAACAAATCGGCGGAAGAGATGTTCGGCTACCGCGCAGCGGATGCGCTCGGCCGCAACGTCAGCATGCTGATGACTTCCGCGGATCGCGCCGCGCACGACGAGCACGTCAAGCGCTACCTCGGCGGCGGCGAACCGCACATCCTCGGCAAGGGACGCGACGTGCGCGTGCGCCATCGCGACGGCAGCGAGTTCTCCGTGTTCCTGTCCGTGGGCCGCATCGCCAACACCGATCCGCCGCAGTTCGTCGGCTACCTGCACGACAACACGCTGCGGCGCAAGGCGCTCGCCACGCTGGAACACGAGCGGCAGATGAACCGCCTGTACCTGGACCTCGCGCAGGTCATGCTCGTGGCCACCGACCGCAGCGGCACCGTGCAGCTGGTGAACCAGCGTGCCGTGCGCGTGCTCAAGACCGCCGACGCGCACATCATCGACTGCAACTGGATCGACAGCTGTGTCGCGCCCGAGGATCGCAGCATCGCGCGCAACGCGTTCCGCGCGCTGCTGATGAGCGGCAGCGACGAACCGCAGGTCTGCGAGTACCACGTGCGCGCCTCCGACGGCGAGGACCGCCTGATCACCTGGCGCGGCGTCGCGCTGCGCGACGCCAACAACGTGGCGACCGGCGTCATGCTCTCCGGCGAGGACATCACCGACCAGCGCCGCGCCGAGAGCGAGGCGCACCGGGCGCTCGAGCGCATGAACAACGTGTCGCGCCTGGCGACGATGGGCGAAATGGCGGCCGGCATTTCGCACGAGCTCAACCAGCCGCTGGCGGCGATCGCCAACTACGCGCAGGCCTGCGCGCGACTGCTGCGGCAGCCCGCGGCGGACATCGCGGAGATCGGCGGCGCGCTCGAGCAGATTTCCTCCCAGGCGCTGCGCGCCGGCGAGATCATCCGGCGCATCCGCTCGCTGGTGCGCAACGAGGACGTGCGGCGCGAGGCGCAGGACATCAACGAGCTGATCCGCGAGGTGCACGCGCTGCTGGCCAGCGACGCGCGCGTGCACGACGGCCGGCTGGAGCTGGACCTCTCCGCGACGCTGCCCAGGGTCACCGTCGATGGCGTGCAGATCCAGCAGGTGTTGATGAACCTCGTGCACAACGCCTTCGAAGCGCAGGCCATCGAGACCAGCCGCGCCGAGAGCCGCATCGCCGACACCGGCCGTCACGAGATCGGCTCCACGGCCTTCGAGGTGCGGATTGCCACCCGCCCCACCGATGCCGGCGACGTCGAAGTGTCGGTCAGCGATCTCGGCCCCGGGCTGGCCGGCGAGGCCGAACAGAAGATCTTCGAGCCGTTCTTCACGACCAAGCCCACCGGCACCGGCCTCGGACTTGCGATCAGTCGCTCCATCATCAAGGCGCACGACTCGCGGCTGGGCTACCGCGCCAACCAGCCGCGGGGCGCCTGCTTCTATTTCGTGCTGCCCGCGCAACTGGAGATGCCGAGATGAAAGACCTGCCGCAGATCGTGTTCGTGGTCGACGACGATGACGCGGTGCGGGATTCGCTGCGCCTGCTGCT
Organism: Steroidobacteraceae bacterium; assembly: GCA_035718265.1. Taxonomy (GTDB): domain Bacteria; phylum Pseudomonadota; class Gammaproteobacteria; order Steroidobacterales; family Steroidobacteraceae; genus CADEED01. The sequence goes on from DASTHJ010000080.1 coordinate 2,802, forward strand.
GAAGTCGGCGGACCTCGCCTGCCAGGCATATGCCACCGCGCAGGAATTCCTCGCCGCCTACGATCCCGCGCAACCGGGCACGCTGGTGCTCGACGTGCGCATGCCCGGCATGAGCGGACTGGAGATGCAGCAGGAGCTGAACCTGCGCGGCGCGACGCTCCCGGTGATCTTCATCACCGGGCACGGCGACATACCGATGGCCGTGGAAGCGATGCAACATGGTGCCTTCGACTTCCTGCAGAAGCCGTTTCGCGACCAGGAGCTGCTCGACCGCGTGCAGCGTGCCCTGAGTCGGGACATGGACAACCGTGCACGCCTCAGGCACACGGACCGCATCCGGGAGCGGCTGGCGACGCTGAGCCCGCGCGAGCGCGAAGTCCTCGAGCTGGTCACGCAGGGCAAGGCGAACAAGATGGTCGCGGGCGATCTCGGCGTGAGTCAGCGCACCGTCGAGATCCATCGCGCGCACGTGATGCAGAAGATGGAGGCGGGTTCACTCGCCGAGCTGGTGCGCATGATGATGACGATCTCACCGCGACCGTAGTTAGCGCCGCGGGTTCCCGGGCTTGTGCAAGAGAAAATACGTATTTGTTCGACAACCGCGCGGTGCAATGCTGCCAGCCGCGATGGAGGGGCCAGCAGACATCGATGGTGCCACGACAGATGGTGGCACGCCCCGGGTACGCACGATCATCGTGGCCGGTCGATCTTCGCGACGCACGCGCGAGGTGCTGTACACGCTGCGGGGCTTCAGCAACGTCGTCTGGCCCGAGTCCGTGCAGGACGCGTTGAAGCAGGCCGGCTCAGGGGACGTGGCGTGCCTGGTCATCGCGGACGATCTGCACGAAGAACCGATCGATGAATTCCTGCAGGAGGCGCGCGAGCTGCAGCGCAGCCTGCCGATCTTCGTGATCACCGACCCGGACGACGTTGCCGAAGCCGTGTCCGCCATGCGGCACGGCGCCACCGCCGTCATCGAGATACCGCCGTCCTATGCCGCGCTTCGCGAGGAAGTCGCGCGCGCGATCCAGTGATGTTCGCGCTACCAATGATGTTCGCGCTACCACGACGAAAATTTCATGCGCACGTCATCGGTCGCTCACGATCGCCGTGGAGAATGACTGGTATCCGTTTCCGGCAGCGTACGTAGGAATCGTCCGTATTGACGGGAATTGTCGCGAGGCAAAGACTCCTCCGACAGAACAAACGCACAACCCTTTTCGCGGAGCGCTCCATGTCAGCCCAGCTCGCCAACGTCGTTCCGCTTCTTCCCGAACCCGCCGCGCGTGGTCTGATCCTGCACGTGGACGACGACGAAGCATTGCGCCGCTCGACCGGCATGCTTTTGCGCAGCGCGGGCTTCGAGACCCGCGAGGCCGTCTGCGGCGAAGCCGCGCTCACGCAGATCGAAGCGTTGCGCGGCCGGCTCGACGTGCTGATCGTCGACTACGATCTCGGCGCAGGCATGACCGGCACGGAACTCGCCGAGGACGTCGCGCGACTGCTGGGACATGCCGTGCCCACCGTGATGCTCACGGGCGACCCGGCCAATGCCGAGGTGCCGTGGATCGCCGATGCGCCGGTGTGGGTGGCGCGCAAGCCGCTGCACTCCGACACGCTGCTCGCCGCGCTGCCGCCGCTGGTGGCGTTCCGGCGCGCGGTCGCGGCCGCAGCCGCGCCGCGGTAGTCAGTCATCCGGCCGCTTGCTTCTTCTGGTAGAGCGGCAGCACGCGCGGCAGCGTCTTCTCGATGTCCTTGATGCGTTCCTTGGGCGCCGGATGCGTGCTCAGGAACTTCGGCGTGCCGCCGCCGCCCGCCGCGCTGCTCATCTTGTTCCACAACGTCAGCGCCGCGTGCGGGTCGTAGCCGGCGCGCGCCATCAGCTCGAGCCCGATCGTGTCGGCCTCCGATTCCTGGTCGCGGCTGAAGGGCAGCTGGAACGTGACGTCCGCCACCATGTTGGCGATGCTCGCGGTGCCCTCGCTGATCCCGGTGACCGCGGCCGCGCCGGACAGCACGAGCTGCTGCGCATAGGCGCGCGACACGCGTTCGCGCGTGTGCTCGCGCAGCGCGTGCGCGATCTCGTGCCCCAGCACGGTGGCGAGCTCGGCATCCGAAAGGTCGAGCTTCTCGATGAGCCCGGAGTAGACCATGATGCGCCCGCCCGGCATGCAGTACGCGTTGAGCTCGGCGTTCTTCTGCACGTTGAATTGCCAGTTCCAGCTCGCGGCATCCGGCCGGAAGGTCGGCGTCACCGCGACGATGCGCTTGGCGATCGCGGTGACGCGCGCCAGCTGCGCCTTGTCGGTATTGAGCGTGCCCTTGTCGCGCGCGGTCTTGAGCTCCGTGTCGTAGGCCTGGGCCGCGCCCTGCTCGATGGTGGCGCTGTCCACCAGCATCTGCTGCTTGCGGTCGACGCCGACCGCGCCGGCGCTCGTCGTCCTGACGGTCTCGCATCCGGAGGTGAAGCACAGCAACGCCGCGCAGGCGGCCAGGATCGTTCTTTTCATGGCGTGGGATGTTAGGCCCGCGGCGCCGGATTGCAAAGCAGCGGCACGGCACGCCGCGCGGCTAGCCGCGGCGCGACCCCCTGTCGGCCTCCGTCCTACCGGCGAGGTCGCCGATCTCCGGCACGCCCTCGTCGCTGCGCCCGGCGTCGGCGCCGCGGCGCGCGTCCGCCGCCAGCTGCTCGTAGACGCGGCGAATGCGCTCCAGCTTCTCCTCCTCGAGCTCCTCGAGGTCCATGAGCACGTTGTGCGCGCCGGCGGTGACCCGCAGTAGTTCGTCGAGCTTCACCTGCACGGCGATCGCGTCGCGGTTCTGCGTGCTCTGGATCAGGAACACCATCAGGAACGTGACGATCGTCGTGCCGGTGTTGATGATCAGCTGCCACGTGTCACTCCAGTGGAACACGGGGCCGGTCACTGCCCAAACTACCACGATCGCGAGCGCCAGCACGAAGCTCGCGGGTCGCCCGGTCTCGCGGGCCGTGAGCTTGGTGAACAGCGTGAACCAGGAAGGTGATTTCGCGGGTGTCATCGGCGCTTCCTCCGGCGGACGTGATGCTGGATGTTAGGCCGGCGACGTACGCCGCAGCACGTCGTGCAGATCAGACAACCCTGCGGTACTGCGTAGGCGGAATTTCCCATCGTTTGGTCGACTTTTTTCCAGGGCCGCCAACGACTTGCAAAATTTCATGCGGCCAGGGTTGATACCGGTGTCATTTCTGTGGGATAAAGCACCGCACCAGCGCCGGAGCATGCCGGCTGGGAGCAGGTTTTCATCCTTCGCGACTACATGAACCGGGGGACGCCTTTTAGGAGGGGCGAATCATGTCCGAATCAATCAGACCAGTCGGAAGACACTCGGAAATATCCCGTGCCGTATCCCTGGCGCTCGCCACGGCGGCACTCGTCGGCTTCGGCTCCGGCGCGCATGCGCAGAGCGCCTCGTCGACCGACAGCAGCGCGCCGGCGGGCGCCGAGTCCATCGAGGAAGTCGTGGTCACGGGCTTTCGCGCGAGCCTGAATGCCGCGCTCGATTCCAAGAAGGAACAGGTCGGGGCGATCGATTCGATCGTCGCCGAAGACATCGCCGACTTCCCGGACCTGAACCTCGCCGAGTCGCTGCAGCGCCTGCCCGGCGTGGTGATCGCGCGCGACGCGGGCGAAGGCCGCCAGATCTCGGTGCGCGGCCTTGGTCCGCAGTTCACGCGCGTGCGCATCAACGGCGTGGAGGCCATGAGCGCCAACGGCGGCACCGACGCGGCCGGAGGCACCAATCGCGGCCGTGATTTCGACTTCAACACGTTCGCGTCCGAACTGTTCAGCAACATCACGGTGCGCAAGACCGCGTCGGCGGAAGTCGAGGAAGGCTCCCTCGGCGCGACGGTCGACCTGCGCACCGGGCGTCCCTTCGACTACGACGGGCTCACCGTCGCCGGGTCCGCGCAGATCGGCTACAACGACCTGAGCTCGAGCAACGATCCGCGCGCCGCCTTCCTCATCAGCAACACGTTCGCCGACGGCAAGTTCGGCGCGCTGCTCTCGGTCGCGTACACCAAGCGCGAGCTGTTCGACGAGGGCGCGAGCACGGTGCGTTGGCAGACAGGCGGCTTCACGTCGCTCGATCCCAGCTACAGCGGCACGCCCACGCTGCAGCAGATCAACCAGGCCTTCCATCCGCGCATTCCGCGCTACGACCGCTATCGTCACGACCAGGAGCGCATCGGCGCCACCGCCTCGTTCCAGTTTGCGCCGAGCGATGCCACCAATATCACGCTCGACGCCCTGTACGCGAAATTCGATGCGGAGCGCGACGAGACCTTCCTCGAGTCGCCGGTGTTCAGCGCTTCGGGCGCGTCCGCCATCGGCGCCGTCGACGTGGTCGACGCAGAGATCGACGACACCAACACGCTGGTCTACGGCGTGTTCAACGACGTCGACATCCGCAGCGAGGCACGCCACGACGAGCTCGAGACGAAATTCACGCAGGTGACGCTCGAAGGCTCGCACGATTTCTCCGACGCGTTCAGCGCCAAGGCCATGCTCGGCTTCGCCCGGGCCGACCACGACAACCCGGTCCAGACCACGGTGCTGCTCGATGCCTTCGACATCGACGGCTACAGCTTCGACTACCGGCAGAACAGCCGCCTGCCGATGCTCTCCTATGGCAACACCGACGTCACGGACCCGGCCACGTGGACACTGTTCCAGATCCGTCTGCGCCCGCAGGGCACGGTGAACACCTTCAAGGTGGGCTCGATCGACCTGAACTGGAAGACGTCCGACAACTTCTCGGTCAAGTTCGGGCCGGAGTGGAAGAAGTACAAGTTCGAGTCCACGGAGCTGCGCCGCGACGGTGGCGAAGGGCCGGTGCCGGCGGGAGCCGCAGCCGCGGACCTGAGCAGCTACACGCACCTCGTCTCGTTCGGTACGAACCTCGATCTGCCCGCGGGCTCGATCAAGCGCTGGCTGGTGCCCGACCTGAATGCGGCCGTCGACGCACTCGCCCTCGACGACCCGTCCACCTACCCGATGAGCATCAACTCCGTGCTCGGCAACAACAACAGCGTCGAGGAGGAGGACATCGGCGCCTACCTGCAGGGAGATTTCCGGGTGCCGCTCGGCACGACCACGATGCGCGGCAACGTCGGCGTGCGGTTCGTGAAGACGGACCTGGAATCGACGGGCTACACGATGATCGGCGGCGTGCCCACGCTGAACACCGCGAAGGCCGACTACACCGACACGCTGCCGTCGCTGAACCTGGTCTTCGACGTGACCGACTCGGTGCTGTTCCGCTTCGGCGCAGCCAAGGTGATGACGCGGCCGCCGCTCGGCAGCCTGAAGTCCGGTGCCGTCGTTTCGGTGTCCGGCAACAATCACACGGTCAGCGCCGGCAATCCGGCGCTCCGGCCTTTCCGCGCGACCGCGTACGACATGGCGGCCGAGTGGTACTTCGCGCCCGAGTCGCTGCTGTCCCTGGCCGTGTTCTACAAGGAAATCGACTCCTTCGTGCAGACCGTGCGCGAAACGCGCGCGTTCACCGGCAATCCGCTCGGCCTCGACGACAGCGTGGCGAACGATGCCTGCGCGGCCGCCAACCAGGGATGCACCGCGGCGGATGGCGACTGGCAGTTCAACCTGCCGGCCAACACGCCGGGCGGCAATCTGCGGGGATTCGAGGTCAGCTACCAGCAGCCGTTCAGCTTCCTGCCGGGCGCCTGGAGCAACTTCGGCACGATCCTCAACTACACCGGGGTCGAATCCCAGGTCAACTACCTCAATTCGAGCGGCGAAGTGGTGGACACCGCGGACCTGACCGGGCTGTCCAAGCACGCCTACAACGCCACGTTGTACTTCGACAACAAGGTGTTCAGCGCGCGCATTTCGGCGGCCTTCCGCTCCGACTATCTGACGACGGTTCCGGGCCGCAACGGCAACAACGTGGAAGGCACCGCCGAGACGTTCAACGTCGACTTCTCCTCGTCGTACAAGATCAACGACAACTTCACGGTGTCGCTCGAGGCGCTCAACCTGACCGACGAAGTGGACGACCAGTGGGTGGACTCGGTGGGCAACCGCCTCTCGTACTACCACCACCAGGGCCGCCAGTTCTTCCTCGGCGGGAGGTTCAAGTTCTAGTTAGAGCGGGAAAGTCTCCGCCCCGCGGCGCCCCGTCCGGGGCCGCGGGGCGCCGGACCCGAAGCACGGGGGCAGTCCGCGGGGACTGTCCCCTTTT
>DASTHJ010000081.1:0-5031 GCA_035718265.1 Steroidobacteraceae bacterium
TGCTCGCGGTGCACGGCGACGTATTTCTCGTGGGCGTGGAAGTAGTACGCACAGAACACGATGCCGAGCGCAATGGCGATGGAGCTCGCCAGTCCCGCGCCCGCGGGCCCCAGCGCATGCCCCGTGAGCCAGCCGACGATGAACACCGGCGCGAGGAATACGTTGATCGCCACGGTGATCATCTGCAGCACCATCGTCGGCAGCATCATCCCGGTGGCGCGCAGCGTCGCGAACATGGCCACCATCGGAAACTGCAGCGCGAGCCCCGGCGCGAACCAGTAGAGATACTCGACGCCTGCACGTGCCGTGCCCTCGTCCGCCGCCACGGTACGCATGTACGCGCCGGATGCGAGATACACGCCCGCGAACACCACCAGCCCCATGGCCAGCGACAGCACCAGCGACTGGTTGAACACCAGGTTGGCACGGTCGCGCTGCTGCGCGCCGACCGCATGCGACACCATCGCGATGGTGCCCACGTTCAGGATCTGCGTGAGCGCCAGCACCACGAACCAGATGTTGCCGGCCGAGGTCACGCCGGCGATCGCCTGGTCGCCGAGCTTGGACACGAAGTACAGGTCCGTGAAGAAGTACAGCGTCTGTACCAGGATGCCCACGGCCATCTGGATGGACATGGTCGCGATGTGTCCCGGAATGGATCCGGAGCTCAGGTCTTTCATGGGGGAGGACGCCGCGGACGGGGGCGTCTAAATGACAGGCCGACGGGAGATCGTCAACCCTCCAGCGGAAACAAGGGCCGGTCGTTGCCGACCGGCCCTCGCGACAATCATCGCGTCGGGGGCTACTCGCCCCAGGGAAATGTCGTCGTCACGCCGATCAGCACGCGCGGCTCGTTGTTGAAGATGTCTCCCCTGACCTTGTCCGGGCCGCTGGCATCGGTGCCGGTGAACTTGCCGAATATCGTGAAGTTGCCCACGGTCCAGTTGGCCTGCACCGCGTAGTCCAGCGTCTCCGCGTCGTCGAACGCATCGCCGTAGACATACCCGACGTGGAAGTCCAGCGAGAAGTTGTCGCCGAACGGCTGCGAGTAGTTTGCCTCGGTGTACAGCTCGCCGTCGCCGGAGCCGCCGTAGTCCCAGGAGTACCACTGCTTCATGCCGAAGTTGCCGGCATCGAAGCCGACGTACATTTCCGGCATGCCGTCCGAGTCGTTGCCCAGCGGGTATTCGTACCAGACGCCGCCGGCAGAGAACGAAAACGTGTCGTTGATCGTCTGCGTGTAGTTCACGTACACGTCCAGCTCCGCGTCTTCGTCGTCGCCGAAATCGACGTTGGATGCCCAGGCGCCGACCGCGAGCCCGGTGTCGGCGAACTCGTAGTCGACGCTGGCCTGCAGGGCAGGATCCTTGGCGCTCTGGCTGACGCCGCGGAAGTCGTAGTCACTCACCGCCGTCCAGGTCGAGCTGAATTGCGCCTGTGAAACGCCGCTCACGGCCAGCAAGCCGGTGACCAGCGCCATCCTCTTCAGCAATTTCATGGGATCCTCCTCCTAGGTGTCATTGTCCGATCACTCACCCCAAGGCAACGTCGTCGTCACGCCGACCAGGCCTCGCGGCTCGTTGTTGCCGACGTCGCCCGTGACCTTGTATGCGCCGCTGGCGTCGGTGCCGGTGAACTTCGCGAAGATCGTGAAGTTGCCGACCGTGTAGTCGGCCTGCACGGCGTAGTCGAGCGTCTCGTCGCCATACGTGTTCTTCCAGAAGTCGCCCCACGAATAACCCAGGTGGAACGTCAGCGAGAACTTCTCGCCGATGGGTTGCGTGTAGTTGGCCTCCGAGTACATCGCGGTGTCGCCGACCGCCAGGAAGTCGTCGGAGTACCACTGCTTGATGCTGAAGTTGCCGATATCGGCACCGACGTAGAACTCCGGGAAGCCGTCGGCATCGTTGCCGAACGGATAGTTGTAGTACGTGCCGCCGACGTTGAACGTGAACGTGTCGTTGATCGCGAGTCCGTAGTTCGCATAGACGTCGACCTCGACGTCTTCGTCGTTGCCGTCGCCGAAATCCACGTTCGATGCCCAGGCGCCGGCCGAAAAGCCCGTCTCGCCGACCGTGTAGTCGAGGCTCGCCTGCAGCGCGGGATTCTTGGCGGTCTGGCTGGCACCGCGGAAGTCGTAGTCGCTCACCGCAGTCCAGGTCGAACTGAATTGAGCTTGGGAAACGCTGCTCAGGGCCATGAGGCCGGTGACGAGAGCGATTGTTCTAGTTAGTGACATTTAGCTGCTCCAAGGGCTTGTAAGGGCCCCTGACCTAAAGCAAGCGTTGTGCCATGGATGTCGTCAGACCCGGGTCAGCGTTTTGAATTCAACGAGTTACGAGTAGAGAAAAAAATCACAAGCAAGCGAGTGCGACGGATTATGCCGTGATCGCGCGGACGAATGCACTTTTTAAGTGCGCGGCTCGAAGATGGCGTAGAACTTGGTGCAGTCCTCGAGCACTTCCCAGGTGCCCTCGAATCCGGCAGGTACGACGAACCCTTCACCCGGACCGAACTCCCAGCGTCGTCCCGAGGCATCTTCCAGTACCACGCGACCTTCGATGAGGCAGCAGAACTCCGACTCGGAGTACTTGATGCGCCATTTGCCGCGCGTGCTGGACCAGCGGCCACTGTGGAACTGTCCGGTCGCGTCGGAATAGTAGTTTGCGAACTGCTGGCGCGGCGCGCCCGAGACCAGCCGGTCGGCGGCGGGCGCGGTGGCCTCGGTGGCGAGGGTCGAACGGAAATCGATGATCGGGGACGTCATGCGGCACCTCCGGCTTGTGGGTGCCGCAAGTATGGCGCGCTGGGATTGGGGAAGTGAGGTGCGACGGTTGGAAGCGGGCAACGCGCCGAAGCGCGCCGGGACAGTTGAAAAGAAGGGCGGCGCGCCGAAGCGCGCCGCCCGGGGGGCCCGCCCGCTCAGTTGCGGGCGAGTGACTGCGCTGATTCGAAGCGGATCTCCACGCAGCGCTCGAAGGCCTGGTCATCCGGCCTGGCGTCGCTGCTGGCGAAGCGCTCGCCCAGCGCCTCGACGATCAGCCGTTCCTTCGGCACGCCGGCCTTCTGCAGCTCGAGCGCGACTCCGTCGGCACGCTCCTGCGACAGCGTCAGGTTCAGCTCGTCATCGCCACGCGAGTCGGCGAATCCCGAGACGCGCACCCGCATGTCCGGCAGGCCCGCGACCAGCGCGCCGAGCTTGGCGACCAGCGCGCGGTCGTTGTCGCGCAGCGCGGTCTCGCCGGTGCGGAACTGCACGGTCGCGCCGACCTGGCCGGCCTTGCCGGTGATGGAATCGAGCGAGCTCTCCAGCGTCTCGACCTGACCGGCGAGCTGCTGCGCCTCGGCGCGGCGCGAGGCGAGCAGGCGCTGCTTCTTCTCGCTGCGCTCGCCCATGATTCCGCCGGCCACCGCGCCGACGACCATGCCGACCGGTCCGCCGGCGGCCGCGCCCACCAGCGCGCCGCTGGTGAAGCCGACGGTACCGCGCTTGCCGCCGCCTTCGTGGCCCGTGTCCCGGGCGAACGCCGGATTCACCGCCAGCGTGATGGCCAACACGCCCGCGAGCATCGCGGGATTGCGAAATTTCGATGTCCAGGTGCTCATGTGCCCTCTCCTGTTGTCACGTAAGAGAGCGGTTTTGCTCTCGAGGGTCATTTCACCCGCAGATCGGGCGAGCCGCCGGGCACCTCCGGGGCGATCCACCGACGAATCGTGGCGAAAAGTGGAAATGGGGACATTCCCCGTTTCCTGGCAAACGGGGACACACCCGGAAAAATGGCGCTGCCTGCCATATGGCAAAAAGGCAGCGAAAATAGTGGGAAATTCTTCATTCCCCCGCGCAGCGGCAAATGGGCCTCTTTGAGGTGCGTCCCTTTTTGCAAGGAAACGGAGAATGTCCCCGTTTGCTAGGAAACGGAGAATGTCCCCATTTATCCGCGCTCGCTGTCTTCGTGCAGGCGCGTGAGGAACAGCGTCACCTGCGCCTCGGCCTCCTCGGCATTCATCAGGCGCTGCTCGACCAGCATGCGCGCCATGTCGCGCAGCGAGCGCTCGCCGTTGATCAGCGCCAGCAGGAAGGCGTGCACGCGGCTGGAGATCGCCTGCATCTCGAAGGCGCGCGTGCGCGGCACCGGCAGCTCCGGGCGCAGCAGCCATTCCGGCAATTCGCGCGCGCGCGGCGCCTGCGCCGCGGGGCCGGTCTTGTGCGCGACCCAGCTCACGACATTCTCGAGCCGCGAATGGCGGCTCGCCGGCGATCGCATGTAGGGCAGCGTGGTCTGGCGCACCTGCACGTCGCCGAAGCCGGCCGCCGGCAGCATCTCCAGCGCCTCGTCGAGCCCGATCTGATCGACGTGCGCGGCGCGCGAGAACGACAGCGAGCCGCTGTTGAGCCAGCGACCGCCGGGCCTGAGCAGCAGATTGACGCGCGCCGCCACGCGCGCGAACGGCTCGCCGATGATGTCGACGAACCAGGGCGTGACCACGGTATCGAATGCGCCGTCGGCGAACGGCGAATGCAGCGCATCGGCGGCCACGAGCACCAGCCCGTCGCGTGCCGCGCCCGGCGACTCGAGCTGGCGCAGCACCGCCGCCTCGCCCAGTGGCGCGATCGGGAACTCGTACAACTCCAGCGAACGCCCGGCGAACATCTCGCGCGCGACGAACAGCAGCAGCGGGTTGAAATCGGTGGCCACCGTGAGCGCCGCATCGCCGGCCTGGTGCAGGTCGTAGGCCAGCCGGCCGGCGCCCGCGCCCTGCACCAGCGTCGCTCCGAGCCCGCGCGGCTGCGCGAGCCGCGCCAGCTCGCCGAGCGCCGCGGCATTCTCCTCCGTGCCCCACGACCAGTCGCGATGCAGGTTGACGTAGTAGTTAGTCAGCCCCTGCTCGAGCGGCAGCCGCGTGCCGAGCCCGCGGTGCACGGCCTCGCCGATCGCCGATTGCCCCGGGTCGAGCGGCGCCAGCAGCACGCCCAGCCTGCGCGCCTGGTCCTCGTGTGCCGCCGCGAGCCGGGCGAGGCGCTGGCGCGTC
>DASTHJ010000082.1:0-2446 GCA_035718265.1 Steroidobacteraceae bacterium
GTTGACGATGGCGGCGGTGTCGTCCACCGACAGCGTGGTCTGGGTCACGAAGGCCAGCCGCTCGGGATCGCGCACTTCGAGCCTCTGCGCCTGCTCGACGTTCTCGATCAGGTGCATGCGCCCGCCGTTGGCGGTGTTGAAGCGGCCCATGGTGCCTTCGACCTCGGGATGCCCGGCATGGCCGATCAGCACGACGTCCCGGCCCTCGCGCGCATAGCGCGCGACCTCCATGTGCACCTTGGTCACGAGCGGACAGGTGGCATCGAACACCTCGAGTCCGCGGCGCGCGGCTTCGTGTTCCACGGCCGCGGGCACGCCGTGCGCCGAGAAGATCACCGTGGCGCCGTCCGGCACCTGGTGCAGCTCGTCGACGAACACCGCGCCGAGGCGGCGCAGCCGTTCGACCACGTGCACGTTGTGCACCACCTCGTGGCGCACGTAGATCGGCGCGCCGAACAGCGACAGCGCCCGCTCGACGATGTCGATGGCGCGATCGACCCCGGCGCAGAAGCCGCGCGGGTTGGCGAGCAGGATCTTCACTTCTGCACGCCCGGCGCGGCGGCGCGCTGCCGTTTCTCGCGCTGCGCCTCGCGCAGCGTATCGAAGACCACCAGCGCCGCGCCGATCGAGATGGCGCTGTCGGCCACGTTGAAGGACGGGAAGTACGAATCGCCCCAGTGGACCTGGATGAAGTCGACGACGTGCCCGAGATACAGCCGGTCGATCAGGTTGCCGATGGCGCCGCCCATGATGAGCGTCAGCCCGGTGACCAGCAGCGCGTGCGTCGCCACCGCCAAGCGCCGCAGCCAGACCAGCAACGCGATCGAAACGCCGAGCGCGAGGATCGAGAACATCCAGCGTTGCCAGCCACCGGCGCCGGCCAGCATGCTCCAGGCGGCCCCGGGATTGAACGTGTGAAAGATGTTCAGCACCGGCAGCACTTCGATGTTCTCGTACAGCGACATGCTGCGCTGGATCCAGAGCTTGGTGAGCTGATCGAACGCGATGACGGCGAACGAGATCCACACCCAGCGGATGCCGCTCGCGCCGATCGCAGGCTTTGTGCTGTCGTTCATGCGAATTGCCTTGCCTCGCCGGGTCCCGTGACGTTCTCCACGCAGCGTCCGCAGATCGTCGGGTGCCCGGCATTGGACCCCACCTCCGGCCGATGGTGCCAGCAGCGCTCGCATTTCGGCGCCGACGAGGGCTGTACGCGGATCCAGACACCGCCCTCCTTGGCGATTTCCGCCACCTTGATCGCGCCCACGGGAGGTCCGGCGGCATTGCTGACGCGTTTCACCACGGCCTCCGAGGTGATCAGCAGGAAGCGCAGCTCGGGGCCGAGCGCCTTGAGCTTCTCGAGGAACTCGTCCTTCGCAAATACCTCGACCTCGCCGTCCAGCGAGCTGCCGACGCTGCCGGCCACGCGCAGCTTTTCGAGCTCCTGCGCAACGGCCGTCTTGAGCTGGATGAACAGATTCCAGTCGATGGCGTCGGCGGGCGTCGCGGGAACCTGGTGCCAGGTCTCCAGGAACACCGACTCGCTGCGCTTGCCCGGCATGAAGCTCCAGATCTCATCCGCGGTGAACGAAAGAATCGGCGCGAGCCAGCGCACCATGCTCTCCGCGACGTGGAACAGCGCGGTCTGCGCCGAGCGGCGCGCCACGCCCTGCTTCGGCGTGGTGTACAGCCGGTCCTTGAGCAGGTCGAGATAGAAGCCGCCGAGATCCGCGACGCAGAAGTTGAGCACCTTCTGGTAGATCACGTGGTACTCGTATTTTCGATACGCCTCGACGATTTCCTCGTGCAGCGCCGCGGTGCGCGCCAGCGCCCAGCGGTCGATGGCCACCATCTGTTCCACCGGCACGGCGTCTGCGGTCGGATCGAAGCCCGCCATGTTGCCGAGCAGGAAGCGCACGGTGTTGCGCATGCGCCGGTACGACTCCGACATGCGCTTCAGGATTTCGTCCGACAGCGCCATCTCGTTGGCGTAGTCGGTGGCCGCGATCCACAGGCGCAACACGTCCGCGCCCGAGGTGGACATGACCTTCTTCGGCTCGATCACGTTGCCGAGCGACTTCGACATCTTGAAGCCCTTCTCGTCGACCGTGAAGCCGTGCGTCAGCACGGACTTGTAAGGCGCATGCCCGTACAGCGCCTCCGACATCAGCAATGAGGAATGGAACCAGCCGCGGTGCTGGTCCGAGCCTTCGAGATAGATGTCGACCGGCGGCTTCACCTCGTCCGGGTGCGTGTGGTGCACGCACTCGAACGACAGGCCCGAGTCGGCCCACACGTCCATGACGTCGGAGACCTTCTCGTAATCGTTCGCCTCGTCTCCTAGCAACTCTCGCGCGTCGAGCCCGAACCAGGCCTCGATGCCGTCCTTCTCGACGCGCGCGGCCACCTGCTCGAGCAGCTCCTGCGTGCGCGGATGCAGCTCCTG
>DASTHJ010000083.1:0-3706 GCA_035718265.1 Steroidobacteraceae bacterium
CGAGGCGCACGCGCTGTGAACGTCGCCGCCGTTCCATCCAGCCTCGCGCCGCACCGCGCCGGCGCGAATGCCGCGCAGCCCTTCGGGCTGCGCTGCGCCGACGGGCGGGAACTCGCCGCGCACTGGATCGCTGCCGCGGAACGCCGCGCGGTGCTGGTGGTAAATCCGGCCACCGGATTTCCCCAGACCTTCTATTTCCGGATGGCGAGCTATGCCGCCGAGCGCGGCTACGACGTGCTGGTCTACGACTATCGCGGCATGGGCGCCTCGGCGCCATTACGGCTCGCCGATGAAACCTGCCGGATGAGCGACTGGGGATTGCAGGACATGCGCGCGGCGCTGGCCGAAGCCGCGGCGCGCGCGCAGGGACTGCCGGTCGCGACGCTCGGACACAGCGTCGGCGGGCAGTTCCTGGGCTTCTTGACGAACCACGCGCTGGCGCGAGCCCATGTGCAGGTCGCCGTATCGGTGGGCTACTGGCGCTGGGAGCACGCGCCGTTCCGCTATCTCGCCTGGTGGTTCTGGCGCGTGCACGGCCCGCTGATGCTCGCGTTGAAGGGTTACGTGCCCACGGGCGGCGGCTGGACCGGACTGCCGCTGCCACGAGGCGTCTTCGAGGAATGGCACCGCTGGTGCCTGCGCCCTGATCATTTCGGGCCCGACCTGCAGACTTATCTTCAGGACAATGTGTTCCACGAGATCCGCGCGCCGCTGCTCAGCCTGGGATTCAGCGACGACCCCATCGCCACGCGCCGCACGGTGGCCGAACTCGATCGTTTCTATCCGAACGCCGCGCGCGAGAGCCGCTGGTACACGCCGGCCGCGGCCGGCAGTCCGCGCATCGGGCACGAGGGTTTCTTCGCCTCGCGGCATCGCGAAACGCTGTGGCGGCCGACGTTCGACTGGCTGGACGCGAAGCTCGGATTGTCATGACGCCCGCCGCGCCGGCCGATCACGTCACGCCCTACGACCGCTTCGCCCTCGACGAGGGATCGCTGGTCGCGCTGCTCGCGTCCCGCACGCGCAACGAGACGCTGGTCGAATACTTCGGGCCCGAGCTGCACGCGGACCTCGTCGAGCTGGCGCGCGCCACGCATGGCCGGCGGCCGCGCGGCCGCCGCGTCTATGTCCTGCCCGGCATCATGGGCTCGCAGCTCGGATTCATGCGCGGCGGCCACAAGCCGAACGACATCGTCTGGCTCGATCCGGTCGACATCCAGCTCGGCCGGCTGGTCGAGCTCGAGCTCGGCGACTATTCGCGCGTCGTGCCGCTGGGCGCGATGAACTACACCTACCTCAAGCTCACGCTATCGTTGCGCAAGGCCGGCTTCGACGCGGTGCTGCTCGACTATGACTGGCGGCGCGACGTGGCCGCGCTCGGCAAGCGGCTCGCGCAGCGCATCGCGGCGGACGACCGCGAGCGGGTGGCCATCGTGGCCCACAGCATGGGCGGCCTGGTGGCGCGGGCCGCGCTCACGCATGCCGCCGGCAGGCGCGTCTCGCAGCTGGTCATGCTCGGCACGCCGAACACCGGCTCGTTCGGCGCAGTGCAGGCGCTGCGTGGCACGTACTCGGTGGTGCGCAAGATCGCCATGATGGATTCGGCTCACGACGCGGAATTCCTCGCGCGGGAAGTGTTCGCCAGCTTCCCGGGGTTGCACGAGCTGCTGCCCACGGGCCGCGGAGCACGTGGGCTCGACCTCTTCGATGCCGCGAGCTGGCCATCGCAGGGGCCTCGTCCCAAGGCCGCCATGTTGCGCCGGACGGCGAACCTCGCGACTCGCCTGGCGGCGGCGGACGCTCGCTTTCACGCCGTGATCGGCTGCAATCGCATCACGGCCACCGCCGTCGCGCGGCGCGGCAACGACTTCGAGTACGAGTACTCGCTGCGCGGCGACGGCACCGTGCCGATCGCACTGGCAGAACTTCCCGGGTCACACCATCGGTACGTCGACTGCGATCACAGCGATCTGCCGCTCTCCGACCGCGTGATCGCCGGCACCATCGACCTGCTGAAGAGCGGCACCACGCGCCGGTTCGCCACCCGGCCGCGCATCCGGCGCGCCGCGCATGCGCGCGTGCGCGACGCGGAGCTGCGCCAGGAACACCAGGGCAAGATCGACTGGCCGGGCATGAGCCCGGAGGAGCGGCGCATCTTCCTCGACACGCTCAACGAGCCGCCGCGCCGTCTGCGGCCCGTGCCCGCTCCGCCGCCACGATCTTCGCCGCCACGTCGCGCGAAGCGCGTGACCCGCCGCCCGGGAAAGGCGGCGCCTGCACGACGCCCGCGGCGTCGGCCCGTACGCTGAGCGCGCGGCTCCAGCTGCCGTCGCGCGGATCGAACCAGCTCCAGCGATAGCTGGCACCGGGCGAAAAGCCTTTCATGCGGGGACGTGGCGCCTGGTGCTCGAAATACGCGAGCGCGAAATCACCTCGTGCATTGCGCATCAGGAAGCTCCAGCCATCGAGTCCGTCGGCCAGCGCGTCCGGATTGGCACGCGGCTCGAGATCGTGCGAGGCCGGCGCCAGGTCCTGGTAATCCGCGCCTTCGGACAGCACGAAGTCGCGCAGGTGGCGCATCTGGCCGCCGGATTCGTAACGCAGCGCGGTCCAGATGTGCGGACGCCAGCCCGCTGGCTCCCCGGTGCTCGTCACGTCGTACGCCGCGGTGCCGTGCACGTGGCCGGCGAGCGCGCCCGACAGCACCGAGCCGTACATCATCGCGCGGGCGAAGTAGTTGTCCCGTTCCGAATTCTCCGCGGGTGTCTCGCCGCCGGGGCGATTGATCTGGTGGTTCCAGCCCGTGTAGTAAGGCTCGAGGTTCGCGGCCGGGTACGGCGGCGAGAGGCCGAACAACTCCTCGATCGAGGCGTAGATGGCGTGATTGCGCGGGTTGTTGCCCACGGTGTGCATGGTGAGCCACGGCGCCTGTGCGCCATGGCCGAAGGCCTTGTAGGTGGAGCGGTCGATCAGCGTCGTGTACGGCTGGCCGAAGGGCAGCGGCCCGTACTTCCGGTAGTGATACGTCAATGCCTCGTTGAACTCGTCGGCGGTCAGGCTGAAGTCCTTCGGGATCCAGTCGAGGTGGATGCCGCTGAAGATCAGGTTGAACGCACCGTAGCGGGCGACCAGGTATTGCACGTAACGGGCATACGAGGCGTTGAAATCGAAGTAGCGCTTCCACGAGGGCCCGTGGTCACGGCGCACGGTCTCGAGGAAGGGAACGAAGCCCTGGTCGGACAGGTGCCGCATCTTGCGATCGAGGCTCGCGAAGTACTTCGGGTTGATGCGATCGAAATTCGCGAGGCCCTCGCGATCCGCGAACACTTCGAAGGGACGGTTGCCGGCTTCGTCGTGCATGTCCTTGGCCGTCGTGGTGGCACCGTCGGCCGTCGATATCTTCGCGTTCGGCGCCCAGTAGCCGAACTTCTCCCAGGCATTGCGCAGGAACACACCGTCGGCGTTCGCATAGGTCGCGCCGTGCTCGTCGGCCGCCCAGTTCGGAAAGGCCGCGATGAAGGAAATCGAGTTGAATCCCTGGCGTTTGCGCCAGGCGACGGCCTCTTCGAAGCTGATGCCCTCGGCCGGCACGTAATCCGCCGCCGCGGTGATTCCCTTGAACGGCAGGCGCCAGGTGGAGGCGGCCAGCCAGGTGTCGCCGATCAGCAGGAACGGCGTGCCGTCCGCATAGCGCAAGGCATGGCCG
>DASTHJ010000084.1:0-14285 GCA_035718265.1 Steroidobacteraceae bacterium
GCTGCTGGTCGCAGGCCCGGAAGGTGCGCCCTTCATCGTGGGTGACGACGACCAGTCCATCTACCGCTGGCGCGGCGCGCGCGTCGAGAACCTGACGCGCTTCTCGCGCGACTACCCGGCCGCCAGGATGTATCGCCTGGAGCAGAACTACCGCTCCACCGGCAACATCCTCAAGGCCGCGAACACTTTGATCGCCCACAACACCGGGCGGCTCGGCAAGAACCTCTGGACCTCCGGTGGCGACGGCGATCGCATCCGGCTGTACGCCGCGTTCAACGAGCGCGACGAGGCCGAATTCGTCATGAACCGCATCCGCGAGTGGATGAACCACGGCGGCGTGCGCCGCGACGTGGCCATCCTGTACCGCTCCAACGCCCAG
The DNA here is from genome assembly GCA_035718265.1 of Steroidobacteraceae bacterium. Taxonomy (GTDB): domain Bacteria; phylum Pseudomonadota; class Gammaproteobacteria; order Steroidobacterales; family Steroidobacteraceae; genus CADEED01. The sequence continues at coordinate 380 of DASTHJ010000084.1, forward strand.
TCGCGCGCCTTCGAAGAGGCGTTCATGTCGGCGCGCATCCCGTACCGTGTGTATGGCGGCCTGCGGTTCTTCGAGCGCGCCGAGATCAAGGACGCACTCGCCTACCTGCGGCTGGTGTCGAGCCGCGCCGACGACGCCTCCTTCGAGCGCGTCGTGAACCTGCCGACGCGCGGCATCGGCGCGAAGTCGCTGGACGTCGTGCGCGACCAGGCAAAGGCGGCCGGCACGTCGCTGTGGACGGCCGCGGCGCATTGCGTCGCGAACGGCGCGCTGGGACCGAAGGCCGAGGCCGCGGTGAACGGGTTCCTGAGACTCATCGACCAGCTCGCCAGCGACATCGCCGGACTCGAGCTGCACGAACAGGTCGACCACGTGATCAACAATTCCGGCCTGGTGGAGCACCACAAGAAGGAAAAGGCCGATCGTGGCGAAGCCCGGGTCGAGAACCTGAACGAACTGGTGTCCGCGGCGCGCGGCTTCGAGCCCGACGTCACGCGTCCGGCCGAGGATGGCGTCGACCAGCAGCTGCCGCCGCTCGAAGCCTTCCTGGCGCACGCGGTGCTCGAATCCGGCGAAGGGCAGGCCGCCGAGTGGGAAGACTGCGTGCAGATGATGACGCTGCACACGGCCAAGGGCCTCGAGTTCCCGATGGTGTTCCTGTGCGGCATGGAAGACGGGCTGTTTCCGCACCAGCGCAGCATCAATGATCCGGAAGGCCTCGAGGAGGAGCGCCGGCTCTGCTACGTGGGCTGCACTCGCGCGATGAAGCAGCTGTATCTCACATACGCCGAGCAGCGCCGCCTGCACGGCATGGACAGTTTCGGCACGCCGTCGCGCTTCATCTCGGAGATACCCGAAGAGCTGATCGAGGAAGTGCGGCCGCGCATCCAGATTTCGCGGCCCGTGTCGGCGGGGCGCTTCAAGATGCCCACCGAGGAGCTGGCGCCCGGCGTCAAGCTCGGCGCGCGCGTGCGCCACAAGAAGTTCGGCGAGGGCGTGATCCTGAAAGTCGAAGGCCAGGGCCCACAGGCCAACATCGAGGTGAACTTCGAATCGCTGGGCCGCAAGATCATGATGCTGGAGTACCTCGAGGTGGTTCGCTGATGGCTGCGCAACTGTTCAGTGCGAAACTCGCGGCGGCATGGAAGGCGAGCAACTCGCTGGTGTGCGTCGGCCTGGATCCGGAGCCGCGCAAGTTTCCGGACCGGTTCCGCGACGCGCCGGGCGGCATTTTCGAGTTCAACAAGGCCATCATCGATGCCACGCGCGACCTGGTCTGCGCCTACAAGCCGCAGTTCGCGCACTATGCCGCGCACGCCGCCGAGAACCAGCTCGAGCACACCATCGACTACATCAAGGCCACGGCGCCGAACGCCATCGTGATCCTCGATTCCAAGCGCGGTGACATCGGCAGCACCGCCGAGCAGTACGCGCACGAGGCCTTCGAGCGCTATGGCGCGGATGCCGTCACGGTGAATCCCTATCTCGGGCGCGACTCGGTCGAGCCGTTCCTGAAGCACGCGGACAAGGGCGTGATCATTCTGTGCCGCACGTCGAATGCCGGCGCGCGGGATTTCCAGGACCTGAACGTCGGACCCGGTCGCAAGCTGTACCAGCACGTGGCCGAGAGCGTCGCGAAGGAGTGGAACACGGCCGGCAACTGCATGCTGGTGGTGGGCGCGACCTATCCCGAGGAGCTGGCGGACATCCGCAAGCGCGTGGGTGATCTGCCCTTTCTCGTGCCGGGCGTCGGTGCACAGGGCGGTGACGTGGCCAGAGTCATGGCCGCGGGCAAGACGCGCGACGGCACCGGGCTCGTGATCAGCTCGTCGCGCGCCATTCTCTACGCGAGTTCGGGCGATGACTTCGCGGCGGCCGCGCGCAAGGCGGCGCAGGAGCTGCGCGATTCGATCAACGCGCAGCGTTGAGGAACTCGGCGGGTTGCGACGGCGCCGGTGGGCAATCCCGGAGGTGCCTGCGTCAGGTGTGTCCCCGTTTGCTAGGAAACGGAGAATGTCCCCATTTCACGGGCCCCAGCGGAATTCGCGGGGTGGCACGACGTCGGGCGGTCCGGGCGGCGGCGCATAGGGGCTCATGTCCGGCACGAACAGGCGCCAGGCGCTCGTGGGATGCCTGAAAAGTGAATAGAGCGCCATGATCCCGACCGGCTGAGGCTGTTCGGATTGCAGCGGTGGCGGCGGACGCTCGCCCTGCACGATCACGGTGGTCTTGTCCGCGTCCGGCGCTTCGACTGCCGCGCGGAATTCATTCGGCATCATGTACTTGCGGACATCGCCGATGGCCAGCTTCAAGGGTGCGGGCGCCTCGGGTGCGGCAGTGGCGGAATGGGCTGGCTGGCCTCTGGACGCGCTGGCCATTGCCGCGGAGGGCTCCGCGGCCTGGGCGGCGGACCCGAACATCAACGCAGCCGCGATCGCGATACGGACGTTCATTTGGCCTCCTGGGGTTTCGGACGCCCAGTCTGCGCCGAAGGTTCCGCCGAACACATCAGTCGATTCCACGATCCGGGTCACGACTTTCCGCCAGGACCTGTAGTTCGCCGGGGACGCCGTGGCGGCGTGGCTACAATAGCGCCCCCATGAAGATCGTGATCCTTGGCGCCGGACAGGTCGGGCGCACGGCGGCCTACCACCTGTCGCGCGAAGAATCGAACGAAGTCACGGTCGTCGACACCAACGAGGAAGTGCTGCGCGACCTGCAGGATCGGCTGGACATCCGCACGGTGGCCGGCAACGCGGCCTATCCCTCGGTGCTCGAAGCCGCCGGCTGCGCCGCCGCGGACATCGTCGTGGCACTCACCTCGAGCGACGAAGTCAACATGATGGCCTGCGAGGTGGCGTACACGCTGTACCGCACGCGCACCAAGATCGCGCGCATCCGCTCGAACGAGTACACGGGTCATCCCAAGCTGTTCGCCGACGAAGCGTTGTCCGTGGACGTGTGGATCAGTCCCGAGCAGCTGGTCACCGATTACATCGCGCAGCTCATCAAGTTCCCCGGAGCGCTGCAGGTGCTGGATTTCGCCGATGGACGCGTGCGCCTCGTCGGCATCCGCGCGCGCCGCGGCGGATTGCTGGTCGGCAAGCAGCTGCGCGCGCTCAAGGAGCATCATCCGAACACCGAGGCGCGCGTCGTGGCCATCTACCGCGCCGGCCGCAGCCTCACGCCCGGTGGCGAGACCATCATCGAGGAGAACGACGAGGTGTTCTTCCTCGCCGCGCGCGACGACATCAAGAAGTTCATGGTCGAGATCCGCAAGGAGGAGGCGCCCGCCAAGCGCGTGGTGATCGCCGGCGGCGGCAACATCGGCCTGGCGCTGGCGCGCCGGCTCGAGGAGCAGAACCAGGTCAAGGTGATCGAGCGGGATGCACGGCGCGCGCGGCGCATTTCCGAGCAGTTGCTCAACACCATCGTGTTGAACGGCGATGCCGCGGACGAGGAGCTGCTGATCGAGGAAAACATCGACAGCTGCGACGTGTTCGCGGCGCTGACCAATTCCGAGGAAGCCAACATCCTCTCGGCCATGCTGGCCAAGCGGCTCGGTGCGCGCAAGGTCATGGCGCTGATCAACAAGCCCTCGTACGCCGAGCTCATGGAGAGCGGGACGATCGACATCGCGATCTCGCCGCAGACCATCACCATCGGCTCGCTGCTGGCGCACGTGCGTCGCGGCGACGTGGTGCGCGTGCATTCCCTGCGGCGCGGCGCCGCCGAGGCCATCGAGGCCGTGGTGCACGGCACCGACAGGACCTCGCGCGTGGTCGGCAGGCGAATCGACGAGATCCCGCTGCCGGAGGGGGCCACCATCGGCGCCGTGGTGCGCGGCGAGGACGTGCACATCGCGCACCACGACACGCTGATCGCCAACGACGACCACGTGATCGTCTTTCTCTCCGACCGGCGGCACGTCGAGCAGGTCGAGCGCCTGTTCTCCGGTCCCGGCCTGCGCTGACCCGCACCCCGCATGCTGGCCGTCGCGCACGTCCTCGGGCTCATGATGGGCTTCTTCGGCCTGCTCTACGTGCTGCCCATCGTCTGGTCGCTCGGCGTGCGCGACGGGGCGGTCATGGACTTCGTGATCGCCGCGTTGATCAATGCCGGCGTGGGCCTGGGACTCGCCGCCGCGACGCGCCGCTATCGCCGGGAGCTCAAGCCGCGCGACGGCTTCCTGCTGGTGACACTGGCCTGGGCGCTGATGTCGGCCTCGGGCGCCGTGCCGCTGATGATCGCGCTGCCGGACCTGAGTTTCACCGATGCGTACTTCGAGTCCATGTCGGGACTGACGACCACCGGCGCGACGGTGCTGAATCACCTGGACGGATTGCCGCAATCCATCAATCTCTGGCGCCACCTGCTGCACTGGGTGGGCGGCATCGGCATCATCGTGCTGGCGGTCGCCGTGCTGCCGTTGCTGGGCGTCGGCGGCATGCAGCTCTACAAGGCAGAAACGCCGGGTCCGATCAAGGACGAGAAACTCACGCCGCGCATCACCGAGACCGCCAAGGCGCTGTGGTTCACGTATCTCGCCCTCACCATCGTCGGCATTCTCGCGCTGCACATCGCCGGCATGAGCTGGTTCGACGCCATCTGCCACTGCTTCTCGGCGATCGCGCTCGGCGGATTCTCGACCCACGACCAGAGCGTGGGTTTCTTCCACAACGCGGCCATCGAAATGGTGATGGTCGTGATCATGGTGGTCGCGGCGATGAATTTCTCGCGGCACTTCCTGGCGTTCCGCAATCTCACGCTGAAGCCCTACCGGTCGGACTCCGAGGGCAAGGCAGTGCTGATCGTGCTCGGCTCGGCGGTCACGCTGGTCACGCTGGTGCTGTGGTGGGGCGGCACGTATGCGGGATTCGCCGAGACGCTGCGCCACGCGCTGTTCAGCGTGGTGTCGATCGCCACCACCGCCGGGTTCGTCACCGAGAACTACGAAAGCTGGCCCGCGTTCATCCCGGTATGGCTGCTTTTCATGAGCTGCGTCACCTGCAGCACGGGCTCGACGGGTGGCGGCATCAAGATGTTCCGCACGCTGCTGCTGGTCCGGCATGCACGCCGCGAGCTCAAGATGCTGGTGCATCCCAGCGCCGTGATGCCGATCCGCATCGGCGGCGTGCCGATTCCCGACCGCGTCGCGTATTCGGTGCTGGCCTTCATCTTCCTGTATTTCGGCACGATCCTGGTGCTCACGTTCGCGATGCTGGCTACCGGGCTCGACCTGGTGTCGTCGTTCTCGGCGATCGTCGCGTCGGTGAACTGCGAGGGTCCCGGCCTCGGCAAGGTTGGGCCCTCGCTCAACTTCGCGAGTCTCACCGCGATCCAGACCTGGATCTGCACGGCGGGCATGCTGATCGGCCGACTGGAGATCTTCAGCGTGCTGGTGCTGTTCACGGGAACCTTCTGGCGAAGATAGCCGTCCGGTTCGTATGAATTCCAGTGGGATGTTCGCGCGATTCGTGCGATCCGGGCAGTCGGCGAGCGTGCTGCTGCTGGCGTGCACGATGCTGGCCCTCGGCATCGCCAACAGCGGATTGGCCGAGGCCTATCGCTCAATGTGGCATCTCGATATTGCCGGCATGTCGGCCGCACACTGGGTCAATGATGGCCTGATGGCCATCTTCTTCCTGCTGATCGGCCTGGAGCTCGAGCGCGAGATCTACGTGGGCGAGCTGTCCGCGCCGAAGAACGCCCTGCTGCCCTTCTTCGCGGCCGCGGGCGGGATGGCAGCGCCTGCCGCGATCCACCTGATGCTGAATGCGGGATCGCCCACGCAGGCGGGCTTCGGAATTCCGATGGCCACGGACATCGCCTTCGCACTGGCCGCCCTCGGCCTTCTGCGGTCGCGCATTCCTCCGGCCCTGAAAGTCTTCGTGGTCGCATTCGCGGTCATCGACGACCTCGGGGCCATCGTGCTGATCGCCACGGCGTATTCCGACGAGATCGCGCTCGGTTACGTGCTCGGTGCGCTGTGCATCTGGGCCGTGATGATCGCCATCAACCGCTTCGGCCGTGTCATGTCGCTCGCGCCATACCTGCTGGGCGGCATCGGGATGTGGTACTGCTTCCTGCATGCGGGGGTCCATGCGTCGATCGCCGGTGTCCTGCTCGCCTTCGCGATACCGTTTACGGCGCGCACGCCCGCCACCCACTCGCCCTCTCACCGGCTCGAGCACCGGCTGCAGACCCCGGTGAACCTGCTGATCCTGCCGCTGTTCGCGCTCGCCAATACGGCCATCACCATCGATGCACCACTGTTGGCGGGTATCGGCGAGCACAATGGCCTGGGCATCATTCTCGGGCTGGTCCTCGGAAAACCACTGGGGGTCGTGCTGTTCTCCTGGATCGTGATCCGATGGGGTCTGTGCGAACTGCCTGCCGGAGTGGCATGGCATCACATGATCGGCGCGGGCGTGCTCGGCGGCATCGGCTTCACGATGTCCATCTTCATCAGCAACCTGGCTTTCGCGCACCAACCTATGCTGGTCGAGGCATCCAAGCTGGCGGTCCTTTGCGCATCGGCGCTGTCCGGCATTGCCGGGGTCGCGTGGCTGCTGCGGCGCAAGGTCCCGGCTGGCTAGCGGGGACGCCAATCCGGATCTCAGCCGTGTATGTAGCTTTCGAGATCCGCGATCGTGCGCTCCTGCTCCTCGATGACGGCGCGCACCAGGTCGCCGATCGAGACGATGCCGGCGACGCGCTCGCCGTGCATCACGGGCAGGTGGCGGATGCGCTTGTCGGTCATGAGGCGCATGCAATCGTGCACGTCCTGCTGGGGAATCACCGTGATGACCTTGGACGTCATGATTTCGGCGACGCGCGTGTCCGTCGAGGAGCGGCCTAACAAGACGACCTTGCGCGCGTAGTCACGCTCGGAAACGATGCCGACGAGCCGCTCGCCGCTCATGACCAGCAACGCCCCGATGTGGTGCTCGGCCATCTTGCGGATGGCGGTGATCACGGGATCGTCGGGCTGAACGGAATGCACGCCCTTGGGCTTCTGATCCAGCAACTGCTGCACGGAAAGCATGGTGACCTCCGGGGCGCTTCCTGCGCCGTCTCGACTTCATTGATCCGGCATGTCCGCCATGCCGGATCGCCGGGAAATCATACGCCCGGGCGCCGATCCGGCGCGAATGCCATTGACGCCGATTTCGCACGTAGCCGCCCGGCGACATGGGAATCCCGGGGCGACTCTGACAAGATTCGCCGCCTGAAGGGCCCGCGACGACCCCGCCACAGAAGTTGGGCGCGCGCCGGGGAAAAAGTCTCTAGTATTCATCTCGCTGTGTCAGAAGCTTCCGTTCCGGAAATCACGGTTGAGCCCGATCACTTCGACGTCGTCACCCGCGACGTCGTGCTGGTCGCACGACTGGAATCCACGTTCGCGTTGTGCCTGTACGACGCGGTGCTGGAGTCCGGCGCGCTCGTGCACCTGCGCGTCGCCCCGCCGGGCCGCGCCCAGGACCCCGAGCTCACCGACACCACGTTGTCCACCGACCTGCTGCTGCTCGACCGCTGCTTCGACGAGCTGCGCAAGAGCGAGCCGCGCGCGCAGCATTGGCAGGCGAAGGTGGTCGGCCAGGTGCAGGACACGCCGGGCGCGCGCGAGCGCTTCGACGGCGTGCAGAGTTTCCTCTCGGCGTTCCTGAACGACACCAACGTCAAGCTCGTGTCCTGCGACACGCACGTCGAGCACGTCCAGGTGCTGAAATTCAGGCCCGCGATGGGTCACGTACGCAGCGAGCCTCTTGCCGCTCCCGGCGCGGGTAGCTGAAAATACGGCGCACTATGCGCCGTAAATTATTAGTTTCCCTGGCCCCCTTGTTGGGACTCCTGGTCGCCGATGCGGCGCTCGCCCGTTCCAAGGCCGCGAACGAGCCGCTGCTCAAGTTGTTCGACGCCACCTGGCAGGAGGACCTGGCGGACGATCCGCTGCAGGCCACGCAACTCGGTGATGCGCGCTTCAACGACAAGCTGCCCGACATGTCGCAGGAGGCTCTCGATCAGCGCCAGAAGCGGAACTACCAGCGGCTGCAGGCGCTCGCCAAGGTCAAGCGCGACAAGCTCACCCCGGCGGACCAGCTCAACTACGACCTGTACGAGCGCGACATCAAGACCCGCATCCGCGCCTTCCAGTTCAAGCCGTGGATGTTCGCCATCACCACCAACAGCGGCCCGCAGATGCTGGCCGAAGTCGCCGAGTTCGCGCCCTTCAACACGGTCAAGGACTACGACAACTGGATCGCGCGCATCAACGCCAGCGGCACGTACATCGACCAGTGGATCGCGCAGTTGACGCAGGGCACCACCGAGCGGCTGACGCAGCCGCGGCTGGTCATCAACAAGGTGCTCGAGCAGCTCAAGGGCCCGCTGACCGCCGATCCGGAAGCCAACCCGTTCTACGCGCCGTTCAAGCGCATGCCGGCAGGTATTCCGGAGGCCGACAAGGCGCGGCTCGAGGCGGCCGGCAAGGCGGCGGTGCAGTCGGTCGCCATCCCGGCCTACCAGCGGTTCGACAAGTTCCTGCGCGAGGTCTATCTACCAGCCTCGCGCGACACCATCGGCATCTACGACATCCCGGGCGGCGACCAGTACTACCGCAACCGCATCGCCTATTTCACGACCATCGACAATCCGGACCCGGCGCGCATCCACAACATGGGACTCGACGAGGTCAAGCGCATCCGCGCCGAGATGGACAAGACGCTGGAAGGCATCAACTTCCTGGGCACGCTCGAGCAGTTCCTGGGGTTCATCCGCACGGATCCGCGGTTCTTCTTCAAGACCTCGGACGAGTTGCTGGCGGCGTACACGAAGACGGCGAACGCCATCAAGCCGGAGCTGCCGAAGCTGTTCGGCCGTCTGCCCAAGACGGATTTCGAGATCAAGGTGATCCCGGAGGCCACCGCGCCGACCACCACGACGGCCTATTACATGCCGCCGTCGCTGGACGGTTCGCGCAAGGGCGCCTTCTACGTGAACCTCTACAAGCCCGAGACGCGGCCCATGTGGGAAGTGGAGGCGCTGACCGCGCATGAATCCATCCCCGGGCATCACCTGCAGATCGCGCTGCAATACGAGCTCACCGGGCTGCCGAACTTCCGTCGCAACGCCGACTACACGGCCTTCGTCGAGGGCTGGGCGCTGTACGCCGAGACGCTGGGCTACGACCTCGGCCTCTACAAGGACGACTTCGCGAAGATGGGGCAGCTCAACTACGACATGTGGCGCGCCGTGCGCCTGGTGGTCGACACGGGCATGCACGCCTTCAAGTGGACCCGCGACCAGGCCGTGTATTACTTCAAGCAGAACACCGGTCGCAGCGATCTCGACATCCAGAACGAGATCGACCGCTACATCGCCTGGCCGGGCCAGGCGCTGGCTTACAAGTTGGGCGAGCTCAAGATCCAGTCACTGCGTGCCGAGGCCGAGAAGGCGCTGGGCGACCGGTTCGACGTGCGCGCCTTCCACGACAAGCTCCTCGGCATGGGCGCCCTGCCGCTGTCGGTGCTGGAAACGGAAATGCGCGCCTGGATCGCCGAGCAGAGCGCGCGCCGGTAGCCTTCTATCGAGCGTCGCATCAGTTGTTCTCCACGACCGGCGCCTGCAGCCGGTCTTCCAGTGCGTCGATGGCCCGCAGCAGCTGCTGGCTGCGGGTTTCGGCCGCGACGCACTGGCGTCGCGCCTGCTCGAGCACGTTCGGGTTGATGTCATCACGCTTCTCCAGCAGCTCCAGCTCGGAGCGCGCCCGCAGGGCGGCGCGGCTGGCGGCGGCGTAGCGTCGCTGCAGCAGTTCGAGCTGCTCGTCGAGCGCGCACTCGGCGACGTCGATGAGCTCCGGGAATTCCGGCGGGACGAATCCGGATCGCGTGCGCGCGAAAGATGCTGAATTTCTCACGACGTCTCCTTGGTTCCTCAGATGCCCGTGGTGTGAAAAGCGTTTGACCGTGCGCAAATCATCGCGACCCAGGTGTCGGGCGAATGTCGGCCGGCCGACGGTTCCTGACGGGAGCGTCGCGGATCGATCTGTCGGAGAAAGCCCGACGGCGCCGTGGGAGCGTCTGCGCATCCCGACACTCGCGCCGGCGATGGCGGCGTCAGGCCGGCTTCGGGGATGCCAGCGAGAGATTCTGCGAGTAGTAGACGTTCATGATGTTGTCGTGCCAGCCGCGGACTTGCGGCTTCACGAGGTGCTTGTTCACGTAGAAGTACAGCGGCACGAGCGGATGGTCGGCCATCGCGGTGCGTTCGGCCTGCTCGAGGAGCTCGCGGCGCCTGGCGAGGTCGGTGAGCTTCGCGGCGGCATCCAGCAGCCGGTCGTAGTCGGGGTTCGAGTAGTGCATCAGGTTGATGCCGAAACCGGTGCGCAGGTACTGCAGGAAGGTGTACGCGTCGTTGTAGTCGCCGGTCCATGACAGCCGGTACATGTCGACGTCGCGCCGGTCGATGTCCTGGATCATCGAGCGGAATTCCACGCCGGCGAGCCGCACTTCGACGCCAAGCGCCTCCTTCCACATGGAGGACACCGCGACCGCGCACTTGGTGTGAACCTCGCCGTTGTTGTAGCGCAGCTCGAAATCCAGCGGCTTCTTGCGCGAATAGCCGGCGGCGGCGAGCAGCTTCTGCGCCTCCGCGATGCGCTGCTGCATCGGCATGGCGGCGTAGTCGAAGCGCTGCGACTGGTAGTCGTGCACGCCCGGCGGCACCCAGCCGTAGGCGGGCAGTTCGCCGACGCGCAGCACGGAATCCGCCAGGAGTTCGCGGTCGATCGCCATCGACAGCGCGCGGCGCACGCGCGGATCGCGGAATTTCGGGCGATCCAGGTTGAAGCCGTAGTAGTAAGTGCTCATCTGTGGCGCCACGTGCAGCTCGGCCGCCAGGTTCTCGCGGATCCAGTCGAACTGGCCACGCGGCACCACGGCGGTGATGTGCAGCTCCCCGGCGCGATAGGCGCGCAGCTCGGCGTTCTCGTCGGCGATCTGCACGTACCTGACGCCATCGAGCTGCGTGGCGGCATCGTTCCAGTAATGGCGATTGCGCGCGGCACGGATGAAGCTGCCCTGCAGCCATTCCTGGAGCACGAAAGCGCCGTTCGAGACCTGCCCGCCGGGGCGCGCGAAGCGGTCGCCGAGCCGGGCCAGCGAAGGGCCGTGCAGCGGCGCGCACGAGGGATGCGCCATGAGGCCGAGTAGATAGGGCGCCGGGTCACGCAGCCGGACGATGACGGTGCGCTCGTCGGGCGCCGCGGCGCCGAGCGCCTCCACGGACTTCCCGCCGGCGACGATGTCGCCGGCGTTCTCGATGACGTTCACGACCTGCGCGTACTGCGAGGCCGTGGCGGGATCCACCAGCCGGCGCAGGCCCATCACGAAGTCCATGGCCACGAGCTTGTCGCCATTCGACCAGCGCAGGTTCGGCCGCAGCCTGAAGGTGTACACGCGGCCGTCATCGCTGACGCTCCAGCTTTCGGCCGCGCCGGGCACGGGAACCGCGTCCGCATCCAGCCGCGTGAGGCCTTCGAACAGGTCACGCAGCACCTGCATGGATTCCCAGGAACGCGCCTTGTGCGGATCCAGCGAATCGGGGTCTGGGCCGTTGCCACGCAGCAGGATCCTGGCGCCAGCCGCATCGTGATCGCCGCGGCCGCAGGCGCTCAGCGTCAGCGCGGCCAACGGAGCGGCCAGCAGCTGGCGCCTGGTGACGGAGCTCGCCATCAGGCGGCGCGCGACGACTTCTTGAGATGCACGAGCAGGATCGACACCGCGGCCGGCGTCACGCCGGGCACGCGCGCCGCCTGGCCCACGGTGGCGGGCCGCGCCTGGGCGAGTTTCTGCCGGACTTCGTTCGAAAGACCCGCCACGCGCGCATAGTCCAGGTCCTCCGGCAGACGCGTCTCCTCGTTGCGCCGCTGGCGGGCGATTTCCTCTTCCTGCCGTTCGATGTAGCCGGCGTACTTTGCGGCGACTTCCACCTGCGCGCGGATCTGCGCGGCGAGGCGCGGGTCGGGTTCGGCTCGGGCGCCGATCAGCTCGACGACGTCCTCGTATTCGACTTCCGGGCGGCGCAGCAGGTCGAACGCCGTGACCACGTCGCGCGCAACGGACTCACCGAGCACGCGTGCCTGCCAGTCCGCCGGAATGTCGCCGGCCTTGAGGCGCGTGGACGTGAAGCGCGCGAGCTCGGCGGCGCTGCCGGCACGCTTGGCCTGGAAGAACGCCCAGCGCTCGTCGTCGACCAGCCCCAGCTCGCGGCCGATCGGCGTCAGGCGCAGGTCGGCATTGTCTTCGCGCAGCAGCAGCCGGTGCTCGGCGCGACTCGTGAACATGCGGTAGGGCTCGCGCGTGCCGCGCGTGACCAGGTCGTCGATCAGCCCGCCCACGTAGCTTTCACTGCGCTGCGGCACGAACATGTCGCGTCCGGCGGTGGCACGCGCCGCGTTGATGCCGGCGACGAGGCCCTGCGCGGCCGCCTCTTCGTACCCGGTCGTGCCGTTGATCTGGCCGGCGAAGAACAGTCGGCGCAGCGCGTGTGTCTCGAGCGACGGCTTCAGGTCGCGCGGATCGAAGAAGTCGTATTCGATCGCGTAGCCCGGGCGCGTGATGTGCGCCTTCTCGAAGCCGCGGATGCTGTGCACGAATTCCAGCTGCACGTCGTAGGGCAGGCTCGTGGAAATGCCGTTCGGATACACCTCGTGTGTGTTCAGGCCCTCGGGCTCGATGAAGATCTGGTGCGAGGCCTTGTCCGAGAATCGGACGACCTTGTCCTCGACGCTCGGGCAGTAGCGCGGTCCGACGCCCTCGATCTTTCCGGTGAACATCGGCGAGCGGTCGGTGGCCGCACGGATGATGTCGTGCGTGCGCTGGTTGGTGGTCGTGATGTGGCAGGGCAACTGGCGCGGGTGATCGCGGTCGAGGCCCAGGTAGCTGAACACAGGTCGGGGCTCGTCGGAGTACTGCACGGCGAGCTGCGAGTAATCGATGGTGCGGCCGTCGATGCGCGGCGGCGTGCCGGTCTTGAGGCGCGCGCAGCGGAACGGCAGCGCACGCAGCCGTTCCGCGAGGCGGATCGAGGGCGGATCTCCCGCGCGGCCACCGGCATGGTTGTCGAGCCCTACGTGGATGCGCCCGCCGAGGAACGTGCCCACCGTGAGCACAACGGCGTGTGCGCGGAATTCGATGCCGGTTACCGTCACCACGCCGGCGACCTGCTCCTTCTCGACGATGAGATCCGCGCATTCCTGCTGGAAGAGCGTGAGATTGGCCTGGTTCTCCAGCGTGCGGCGGATGAACGCTTTGTAGAGCTGCCGGTCGGCCTGCACGCGCGTCGCGCGCACCGCCGGGCCCTTGCTCGCATTGAGCGTGCGCGCCTGGATGGCGGCCGCGTCCGCGGCACGCGCCATGACGCCGCCGAGCGCATCGATCTCCTTGACCAAGTGGCCCTTGCCGATGCCGCCGATGGCGGGATTGCAGCTCATCTGGCCCAGCGTTTCGATGGACTGGGTGAGCAGCAGCGTGCGCGCGCCCATGCGCGCGGCCGCGAGCGCCGCTTCGGTGCCGGCGTGCCCGCCACCGACCACGATTACGTCAAAAGAGCCCGCGGAAGCCAAGGAAAGTTCGTCCGATCAAAGAGTTAAGGCGGCGGATTGTAGGCTCGTGGCGCGGTCAACGCCACCCGGGGCAGCCCGTTGTTAGAGGCAAGCCGGCCGATCGGCGGCCAAGGTCTCAAAGCAGGAGAACCCCATGAACAAGTCGATGCTTTTCGTTGCCCTCGCGGTGCTCGCGACGGCTCCCGCCTTCGCCGGCACGCCGCACCTGGATGCGCGCGAGGCGAACCAGCGCGCCCGCATTCACCAGGGCGTGAAGTCCGGCGAGCTCACGCGCCCGGA
>DASTHJ010000085.1:0-3577 GCA_035718265.1 Steroidobacteraceae bacterium
CGAATACCTGTTCTCCAAGCACGGCCTGTACGGCGTGACGCTCAAGGACGTGGCCAAGCGCGTCAAGGTGCATCACACGCTGCTCAACTACTACTTCGTCGACAAGAAGAAGCTGTTCGACGCGGTGTGCGCGCGGCGCGCGGTCGTGACCAGCACGCTGCGCATCGACGCGCTCAACGCCTACGACGCGGCCACCCACGGCAAGCCCACGGTCGAAGGCGCGCTCCGCGCCTTCCTCGACACCGACCTCGACCTGTACATCCGTGGCGGCGAGGGCTGGCGCAACTACGGCGCGCTCGGCGCGCAGGTGGCCAACACGCCGGAGTGGGGCGCGGAGATCATGCACGTGCAGTTCGACCAGGTGGTGCTGCGGCTGATCGAACTACTCAAGAAGGCGCTGCCGGACTGCGCCGAGGAAGACATCTTCTGGGGTTATCACTTCGTGACCGGCGCGCTGATGCTGACGCTGGCGCGCACCGGCCGCATCGACATGCTGTCCGGCGGGCTCTGCAAGTCCGAGGACTTCGCCGCGGTGAAGCAGCGCATGGCCTCGTTCATGGCGGCGGGCTTCCTCGCCATCTGCAAACCGAAATCCAAAGTTCCCAAGGCGAAAGACAAGGCGCGCTCGTGAAGCATTCCCTCGAAGGACGCGTGGCCATCGTCACCGGCGCGGGCGGCGGGCTCGGCCGCGAGCATGCGCTGTTCCTGGCGCGCTGGGGCGCGCGCGTCGTGGTCAACGATCTCGACGAAGACAGCGCGGCGGCGGTCGCCGCCGAGATATCCAGGGAAGGCGGCTCGGCTTTTCCATGGGCTGGCTCGGTCACCGACGAAGCGGCGGTCGCATCGATGGTCGAGCGCACGCTTGGCGAGTGGGGTCACATCGACATCCTGGTCAACAACGCCGGCATCCTGCGCGACAAGAGCTTCGGCAAGATGAGCCTGGAGGATTTCCGGCTGGTGCTGGAAGTCCACCTGATGGGCGCCGTGATCTGCACCAAGGCCGTGTGGGAACACATGCGCGAGCGGCGTTACGGCCGCATCGTGATGACCACGTCATCCTCGGGCCTCTACGGCAATTTTGGGCAAGCCAACTACGGCGCGGCCAAGATGGCGCTGGTCGGACTCATGCAGACGCTGTCGCTCGAGGGCGAGAAATACGACGTTCGCGTGAATTGCCTCGCGCCGTCGGCCGCCACGCAGATGACGCAGGGCATCCTGCCGAAGGAAAGTCTCGAGGCGCTGGATCCCGCGCTCGTGAGTCCGGCGCTGCTGGCGCTGGTCGCCGAGGATGCGCCGACGCGCGCCATCGTCTGCGCCGGCGGAGGGCATTTCTCGCTGGCGTACGTCACACTCACGCAGGGTGCGCAGATCGGCGGCGGCGACGATGCCGGCGCGCGTGTCATCGAGCGCTGGGCGCAGATCGCGGACCGCACCGGCGAGCTGGTGCCGCGCTATGGATTCCAGCAGGCGGAGCGCGAAGTCGCGAGCGCCCTGGAGACGCCTTGCAAGAAGTGAATCGTGACGCGCAGGAAGCCCTGTCACCTCTCGACATGTCGTGACAGAGGCGCTGCATGGGCGTTCGAACCAGTGGAATCCTCAAGGTGATCGGCGGCGGTGTGCTCGTCGTCATCATCTGCCTGACCGTATTGAAGGGCGGTCTCGGCGATCCTGCACATGGCGGCCCGTTCAAACTCATCGTCCTGGGTGTGCCCGGGGCCATCGCGCTCGCCGGTCTCATCGAGCTCGTCACCGGCACTCAGTTCCAGAAAGTCGCGGGCGCCTGGGACGAACTGGCGGGTTGGCAGCGCGGCGTGCTGGGTACTCTCATCGTCACCGTCGCGTTCCTGCTGATGATCGCGGGCGTCGTTGCCTTCGCCTGAACGTCCCGCGTACGGGACGACGCCCGGCCGCATCTGCATTGCCGATTTTCCCCACGCGTGTAGGCTGCCCGCATTCCAAGGGGGTGAACGATGACGACCGACACGCTGGTCCAGACCCGGTCCCCGAACATCGCGCTGCGTGCCATCCTGCTCGGCGGCGGCATCGCCGGGCTGTTCGATTTCATCTATCCGTCGGTGCGCAAGATCATGGCCGGCGGCTCGTGGATGGAGCCCTGGTGGGGCGTTGCCTACGGCCTGCTCGGCGAGCGCGCGCGGAGCGGCGGCCTGCCGATGGCGCTGCTCGGCATCGCACTGCACTTCTTCATCTGCATCTCGGGCGCCGCGCTGCTGTGGCTGCTGGTGAGCCGCGTGAAGATCGTCCCGCGGCAATGGATCGTGCTCGGCGTGCTGTACGGCATCGCGGTGCTGATGACCATGAATTTCATCATCCTGCCGCTGTCGCAGATCGGCCGCCCGATCTACCCGTGGGCGCAGATGCACATCCACGCGTTCTGGCACATCGTGCTGGTGGGCCTGCCGACCGCGTTCTTCGTGTCGCGCGGCCTCAAGCAGGCTCAGGGCTGATCAGGGATGCGGGGTCTCGTCGCCTTCCCAGACCGGTCCGGTCTGCCAGTTGAAGCGGATCGTCAGCACGCGCACGACGAAGAACGTGCCCACGGTGATCCAGCCGGCGCGCAGCGGCCCCAGGCCGAACTGGTCCGACAGCAGTAGATAGACTCCGCAGGCCGCCAGCAGGATCAGCGACGCGAACTGCCCCGGCCGCAGCAGCGCCGGCACGTCGCGCACCACCACGTCGCGCAACAAACCACCCGCCACGCCGTTCGCCACGCCGACGAACACCACCGCGATCAGCGGCATGCCCGCGTTGCGGGCGAGCTGCATGCCGAACACCGCGAAGGCCGGCGTGCCGAGCGCGTCGATGTAGTCGACGATCTTCTGCACCGTGTCGGGGCCGATGAGTTTTCGCAGGTAGCGCGTGAAGATGGCCGTCGCCATGGTTGCGGCGAAGATCAGCGTCAGATAGGCCGGGTCCACGAGGAAGACCGGCGTGCGGTTCAGGAACAGCGCATCGCGCAGCAGGCCGCCGCCGATGGCCGCCAGCAGCGCGACGATGAACACGCCCGTGATGTCGAAGCGCCGGCGGATCGCGACGATGGCGCCGCTCACGGCCCAGGTGAAGGTCGCGATGTAGTCGAACAGGATGGGAACCTGGAAGCCGGAATCTGTCATGGCGCGCGGATTGTCGGCACAATCCAGCTGAAAGAAATAGAGTCCGGCTGTCGAAATCCGGGCCGGCCGATCGACGAGACATCACCATGGCACTCGAAATCGTCGAAAGACCGGCCGCCACCGTCACTGGCCTCAATATCGTCACCCAGCCCATGTCGCCCGGGATCGTGGCGCTGTGGCCGAAATTCGTGGCGAGAATCCCGGAAATTCAAGACATTACGGAGCCGCGCGTGGCCTATGGCGTCATGCGCGACGAGACGGACGCGCTGCAATACATGGCAGGCGTTGCGGTCCGGCCAGGCGGGGCCAAGCCGCCGGGCATGGTCAGCCTCGAGCTGCCGGGCGGCGAGTACGCGGTGTTCCGCTACCCGCTGTCCAGGCTCGCCGAGGGATTCGGGGAGATCTTCGGTCGCTGGCTGCCAATCTCGGAATACGTGCAGACTCCC
>DASTHJ010000086.1:0-2148 GCA_035718265.1 Steroidobacteraceae bacterium
CTCGATCTCCGCGCCCGAGAATCCCTCGCAGCGCGCGGCCAGCGCCTGCAGCTCAGCCTCACCCAACGAGACGCCGCGCTTCTTGCAATGAATCGCGAAGATCTCCGCGCGCGTCGCCGGCGTCGGGAGGTCGACGAAGAAGATCTCGTCGAAGCGGCCCTTGCGCACCAGCTCGGGCGGCAACGCGCTGATGTCGTTCGCGGTCGCCACGATGAACACGCGCGCACGCTGCTCGGCGAGCCAGGTCAGGAACGCGCCCAGCACGCGCCGCGACGTGCCGCTGTCGCCTTCACCCGCTGACAGTGCCTTCTCGATCTCGTCGAGCCACAGCACGCAGGGCGCCAGCGCCTCGGCCGAGCTCAGCGACTCCCGCAGGTTCTTCTCCGATTCGCCGTGCCACTTCGAATACAGCGCCCCGAAATCGAGCCGCACCAGCGGCACGCCGAGCACGCCCGCCGCGGCGCGCGCCGCGAGGCTCTTGCCGCAGCCCTGCACGCCCAGCAGCAGCACGCCCTTGGGCGCATCCAGGTCGGGCGCGCTGCCGTCGAAGGCCGCCTTGCGCTGCAGGATCCAGCGCCGCAAGTGCTTCATGCCGCCGACTTCGGCGAAGCGCGCGGTGTCCGCTTCGAACGAAAGCGTGCCACCCCGATTCAGCAGCCGGTACTTGGCGGCGAGCAGCGGCTTGATGTCGTCGTCGGTGAGCGCGCCGTCGTTGAACACCGCCTGGCGCGTCAGCCGTTCGACGTCGCGCAGCGGCAGGCCGGCCAGGTTGTCGACCAGCCGTTCGATCGCCTTGACGTCGATGCGCGGCATGGCGCCGTTCACCTTGGACCATTCGCGCGCCGTGCGCATCACGATGGCCTGGCGCTCCCGCTTGTCCGGCAGCCGCATCGTGCACTTCGCGGCCAGGTGCTCGAGCTCCGGCGGCAGGCGCAGCTCCGCGCTCACCAGCACGACGGTGCGCGCGCACTTCTCGTAGTCCTGCGCGATGTCCTTCAGCGCGCGCACGAACAGCGGCTTGTCGAGGTACGGATGGAAATCGAGCAGCACGTAGATGCCGGCCATCGTGGTCGACTTGATGTGCTTCAGCAGCTGCTCGGGCTCGGACAGCGTGCGCTGCGCGCCGCCCAGGTCAACGTCGACGCGCAACAGCCCGTCGGTCACCGTCCACTGGAACACGCCCCAGTTGCGGCCCCGCTGCGCGCGCAGCGCCGCGTCGCGCACCATCTCGACGACGCGGTGTTCCTCGCAGCTTTCGATGACGACCAGCGGGACGCGGCTCGCCAGCAGGGTCTGCAATTCCCCGGCGGGGGAGACTTCGTCGGCCACGGAACTCATTGGGCGCGGACTTTAGCAAACGCCATGACACCTGCAGCAGGCTTGCCTACAATTCGCCCCTTTTCCGGCGGCCGTGCGCCGGCAGGAGACGAGCGGTGCTCACTCGCACGCGTAGACCCAAGGCCGCGCGCGGCTTCATCGATCCCTTCACCCCGCCGGAGATCCGCCGGCTGGTGGCCGAGTACGGCTCGCCGCTGCTGATCGTCGACTGCCAGCGCGTACGCGAGCAGTACCGCAAGCTGCACAAGGCGCTGCCGGGCGTGGACCTGCACTACGCGCTCAAACCATTGCCACACCCGGCGGTCGTCGAGACCATCGTCGAACTCGGCGGCTGGCTGGACCTCGCGACCACCGGCGAGACCCAGCTCGTCACGCAGCTCGGCATCGATCCGGCGCGCTGCATCCACACGCATCCGATCAAGCGCGACGTCGACATCCGCAATGCCGTGCACCTCGGTGTGAAGACCTTCGTGGCCGACAACCCGGACGAAGTGCGCAAGTTCGAGGCCTGGCGCGACCAGGCCGCGCTGCTGTTGCGCGTGTCGTTCCGCTCGCCGGGCGCCGTGGTCGACCTGTCGCGCAAGTTCGGCTGCGATCCGGAGGATCTCATCGAGCTGGCACGGCTCGCGCGCAGGCTCGGCATCCCGCTGCGCGGCCTGTCGTTCCACGTCGGTTCGCAGGCGGCGGATCCGAGCAAGCACGTCGAGGCCATCGAGGTGTGCGCGCGCCTGATGCAGCAGGCGCGGCGCGAGAAGCTCGGCGCCTTCGACACGCTGGACATCGGCGGCGGCTATCCGATCGAGTACGGCC
>DASTHJ010000087.1:0-3252 GCA_035718265.1 Steroidobacteraceae bacterium
GCCGCCAAGTACAACGTGCAGCTCGGCACCGCCTACCTGCAGCAGGGCAATTACGCGCTCGCCAGGGAAAAGCTCGAGCGTTCGCTCAAGCAGAACCCGAAGGATCCGGACGTGCACACCAGCCTCGGCCTGCTGTACGACCGCACCGGCAATGCCAAGCTCGCCGACAAGCACTTCCGCGAAGCGTTGCGCCTGGCGCCCGAGAAGCCGGACGTCGCCAACAACTACGCGATCTACCTTTGCAAGAACGGCCGCATCGACGAAGGCGTGGAACGCTTCACGACCGTCGCCAGCAACAAGTTCTACCGCACGCCCGAGGTGGCACTGACCAACGCCGGCGTGTGCCTGCGCACCGCCAGGCGATTCGACGAGGCGCAGCAGATGTTCGTCGCCGCGATCAAGGCGCGGCCCAACTACAGCGAGGCGACGGTGCAGCTGGTCAGCCTGCACCTGGAACGCGACCAGGTGGCCGAGGCGCGCAAGGTGGTCGACACCTTTCTCAACGCATTCCGCCCGCAGCCCGACGTGCTGCTGTCGGCCGTGACCGTCGCGCGCGCCGCCAAGGACCGGCTGGCCGAGGAAAAGTATTCGCGTGCGCTGCGCCTCGACTTCCCGGACTCGGCGCAGGCGCGCGCGCTCAAGAAGCCCTGAGGCGATGGAAGAGTCATCCGCAGCTCCGTCCGCGCCCGCGGCGCGCTCCATCGGCGAACGGCTGCGCGCCGGTCGCGAGCGCGCGGGACTTTCGATGGCCGCGGCCGCGGAAAAGCTGCATCTGGACATCAAGGTCATCGAGGCGCTCGAATCCGACCGGTTCGCCGATCTTGGCGCCTCGGTGTACGTGCGCGGACACCTGCGCCGCTACGCCGACTTCGTCGGCGAGCCCGGCATCGAGCTGGTGAATGCCTACAACGCGCGCGCCGAGGCCCGGCCGCCGCCACCGGACCTGACGCAGATTCCACATGCCGAGCTGCACGCAGATCCGCGCCGCATGGCGACGCCGCTGATCGGTCTGGGCGGCGCGCTCGTGCTGGTTCTGGCCATCTGGTGGGTGTTGGCAGGCTCGCGTCCCGGCGCAAAGCCACCGCAGGCGAGCACGCCTTCGGCGCAGGGCTCCGCGCCGACGACCGTGGTCACGCCGCCGGCGGCGGGCGCCCTCCCTGTGGGCAATCATCCGGCACCTGCCTCGGCCCCGGCCCCGGCCTCGGGCTCAATGGTGGCAAGGCCGGCGACATCGGTCACCAGCCCCGCGGAGCAGGCCGTCTCCGCCGTACCTGCAGGCGCCAGCACGGCCGCGGCCGATGCCCCCCGTCAGGAGCAAACCGCGCCGCCGCGCACCACGCGTCTGCGGCTGCAGCTCGCCAACGACAGCTGGGTCGAGGTCTACGACTCGCGCGGCGAACGCCTGTTCTACGACGTCGCGAGCGCCGGCAGCGTGCAGAGCCTGGAAGGCCGCGCGCCGCTGCGCGTGGTGCTCGGCAATGCCGGCGCCGTCGATGTGCAGGTCGACGGACAGCGCCGCGAGATCCCGCCGGGCGCGCTGGATGGCGATGGGGCGAGCTTCGTCGTCAACCGCTCCGGCGCGCTGCGCGCCCGCTAACGAACACATGTCACGCAATATCCCGCCGGTCACCGGCATGAAAGATGTGCTCACCAGCGAAATCGCTGTGTGGCAGCACGTCGAACGCAC
This sequence comes from Steroidobacteraceae bacterium, assembly GCA_035718265.1. Classification (GTDB taxonomy): domain Bacteria; phylum Pseudomonadota; class Gammaproteobacteria; order Steroidobacterales; family Steroidobacteraceae; genus CADEED01. Next base: position 1,688 of record DASTHJ010000087.1, read on the forward strand.
CATGGCCGCCGTGCTGGCCGCGTATGGCTACGAGGAGATGCGCGTGCCGCTGGTCGAGCACACCGAGCTCTTCAAGCGCGCCATCGGCGAATACACCGACGTCGTCGAGAAGGAGATGTACACCTTCACCGACCAGGGCGGCGACAGCCTGACGCTGCGCCCCGAAGCCACGGCCGGCATCGTGCGCGCGGCCATCTCCAACGGCCTGCTGCGCGGCGCGCGCCTCAAGGTGTGGTGCCAGGGGCCGATGTTCCGCCACGAGAAGCCGCAGAAGGGCCGCTACCGGCAGTTCACGCAGATCGACGTCGAGGCCATCGGCTTCACCGGCCCCGATGTCGACGTCGAGCTTATCGCGCTGACCCATCGCCTGTGGAAATTGCTCGGTTTGACGCGCGTCAGGTTGCAGATCAATTCGCTGGGCACGCCCGAGGCGCGGCGCAGCTACCGCGAGCTGCTGAAGCGGTATTTCCAGCAGCACATTGACGCGCTCGACGCGGACAGCCGGCGTCGCCTGGAGGGCAATCCGCTGCGCATCCTCGACAGCAAGATTCCCGCGACGCAGGCCATCGTCGCCAACGCGCCGCTGCTGACCGAGCATCTCGATCCCGAATCGCAGGCGCATTTCGCCGAGCTCAAGGCCGGGCTGGATGCGATCGGCATCCCGTACAGCGTGAATCCGCGCCTGGTGCGCGGACTCGACTACTACTCGCGCACGGTGTTCGAATGGATCACCGATGCGCTCGGCTCGCAGGATGCGGTCTGCTCGGGCGGCCGCTACGACGGCCTGATCGCGCAGCTGGGCGGCGAGCCCACGCCGGCGATCGGCTTCGCGATGGGGGTCGAGCGCGTGGTCGAGCTCACGCGGCTCGCGGGCCAGGCGCCGGCGACGGCCGTGCCTGACGTGTTCCTGATGGCGCAGGGCGATGCCGCGCAGCGCGCGGTGCTGGCGCTGGCCGAGCGGCTGCGCGACGCGTTTCCGGGCCGCGGCATCGTCGTGCATTGCGGTTCGGCCAAGTTCAAGACACAGTTCCGCCGCGCCGACGAGTCCGGCGCACGGGTGGCGCTGGTCATCGGCGAGGACGAGCTGGCGCGCGGCGTGGTGGCCCTGAAGCCGTTGCGCGCAGCGGAAAGCACCCAGGCCGAGTACCCGATCGCGGACATCGCCGCGCGGGTCGACGAGTTTCTCAGGAGATCGACGTGAGCGATTACAGCGAAGCCGAACAGTACGAGCGTGCCAAGCAATGGGCCCGCGCCAATGGACCGTGGATCATTGCCGGCATTGCCATCGGCGCCGCCGCGCTGTGGGGCTGGGACTGGTACAAGGGCCGCCGCGTGGCACAGGCGCAGACCGCCTCGGCGCGCTACGAGGAAATGGTCGACGCCTTCGAGCACAACGACCGCAAGCGCGCCATGACGCTGGTCGAGGACCTGAACCGCGAGTATGCGTGGACGCCGTATGCCGCGATGGCCAACCTGCTGGCCGCCAGGTCCGAGGTCGAGGCGAATGAACTCGACAAAGCCGCCGCCAGTCTCAAGACCGTGATGGACAAGGCTCACGACGACGG
>DASTHJ010000088.1:0-2560 GCA_035718265.1 Steroidobacteraceae bacterium
CCGCGGACAACTTCATCAGCATGGCCGTGCCGGCCGACGGCAGCTATGGCATCAAGGAAGGCGTGGTCTATTCCTATCCGGTGACCTGCGCCAATGGCGACTACCAGATCGTGCAGGGCCTGGGCATCGACGACTTCTCGCTCAAGCGCATGGACGCCACCGACAAGGAACTGCGCGAAGAGCGCGACGGCGTCCGCGAGCTGATCTAACTGGTTCGCAGCACCGCCGCGCGCAGGCCGATCGGCATGCGGATGTCCGCGATGCCGTCGGCGGGCCAGGCTGGCTGCAGCGACTCGCGCAGCCGCGGCACGGGATCCTGCTCGTGCACCTTGCGGTAGCGTACCGTGGCGGACCAGCTGCTCACGTAGCCCAACAGCTGCTCGAGTCTCCAGCGCAGCGTGAGGCCGAACTCCGGCGGCGACAGCTCCTCGAATCCAAGCTCCCTCGGGAAGGGCGGCAGCGTCGCGTAGTTGGCTTCGATGTGCCGTCGTTCCGGCGGCCAATACGGACCGACCACGCCGCTGTAGAAGTCGAGGAAGCGCCGGTCCAGCTCCGCGTCCACGAGCCGGGGACGCGGGTAGTTCCACACCGCGAGCACGGCGCCGGGGCGCGCGACGCGGCGCGCCTCGGCATAGAACGCCGGCACGTCGAACCAGTGCAGCGCCTGCGCCACGGAGACGAGGTCCACCGCGGCCTCCGGCAGGCCCGAGGCCTCGGCCGGTGCCACTGCATACCTCACGCGCGGATGCGGCTTCGCGGCGGCGATCTGCTCGGGAGCCACGTCCGTGGCGTGCACCACCGCGAAGTGCTCTGCCAGCGCAGTGCTCGCCTGGCCGCTGCCACAGCCGCAATCCCAGACGGCATCGCGCCGCGATACGGACTGCGCCAGCCAGTCGAACAACTCCGGTGGATAGCCGGGACGGAAATTCGCGTATTCGCGCGCGACGCTGGAGAACAGGGCGGCATCCGACATGCCGCCCATTGTCAGGCCGGACGCGCCGCGGACCCAAGCGCCGGCCGGTTCTGCCGCGCCGTCGAGCGCACCGCGACCGACTGCAGCGCCACGACGACCGAGACGACGATCAGGAACAGCGGGTACTCCCAGCCGCCACCTTCGGCACTGAATACCCAGCCGTTGCCGGCGTGCACCCAGAGCGCGCCGGCCAGCACCGGCAGCAAGGCCAGCGACACCCACGCCGTGGCGACGTTCGCCAGCAGCAGCACGCCACCCGCCGCCTCGGCGGCGATGACCAGGTACGCCGTGGCCGCCGGCAGACCGATCGAGGCGAAATAACCCGCCGTGCCGGCGAAGCCGTAGGTCAGTACTTTGAGGACGATGCTGTGCGTCAGGTACATGACGCCGAGCGACAGTCGCAGCAGGGTCGCGGCCGCCAGGCCGGCCCGCTCCTGCAGGCTCTTTTCATGAGGCATGTTGGACTCCCGATGGACGCGAAATTGCGTGGGCGGGAATGCTGGATGAGCAGACTTGCAAACGCATCGGACGTATGGCAAATCCGGTTTGCATGGCTGCAAGCACTGCCGGGGCGATCGGTGTCGCCGACCTGCCGCTGATCCTCGCGCTCACGCGCAGGCGCACACTGGCCGGCGCGGCCGAGCAGCTCGGCGTCGACCTGTCCACGGTGTTCCGGCGTCTCAACGCGCTGGAATCCCGGCTGCGTGTGCGCCTGTTCGACCGCTCGGCGCGCGGCTACCAGCTGACCGCCGCGGGAGAACGCGCCGCCGCGGTCGCGGAGCGCGTCGAGACGGAAGTGCTGACCCTCGACCGCGAGATCAGCGGGCGCGACCAGCAGCTGTCGGGCGTGCTGCGCGTCACCGCCTCCGAGACCTTGTCGCACGCCGTGCTGCCGCGGCTGTTCGCGACCTTCCACGCGCTGCATCCGCGCATCCAGCTGGTCCTGTCGATCGACAACCGCATGCTGGATCTCGGGCGTCGCGAGGCGGACGTCGCGCTGCGCGTGCAGCGGCCGGTGGACGCCTCGTTGTTCGGCCGGCGCCTCGTCGACATCGCCTGGGCGTTCTATGGTCCGAAGGACGGCGCGCCGCTGCGCCGCGAGGGCCGCTCGTTCAATTTCGCGCGGCACGCCGTGATCGGCGGGGATGCGCCGGCGCTGCACGTCAACGAATGGCTGGCCCGGCACGTGCCGGGGGACCGCATCACCTATCGAAGCAACAGCCTCGTCAACCAGTTCATGGCGGTGCGCGCCGGCGTGGGTATCGCGCTGCTGCCGTGCTACCTGGCGGATCGCGAAGCGGAAGTGCGGCGCATCTCCAGCGTGCTGCCGGAACTCGCCAGCGAACTGTGGATCGTCACGCACAAGGACCTGAAAAATACCGCGCGCATCCGCGCCTTTCTGGCCGTGGCCGCCGAGGCCATCGTCGCCGCGCGTCGCAGTTTCGAAGGCACCGGCTGACGTCCGACGCCTGAGCTATAGTTTGCGCATCGCGAATCGAGGGGCCTTCCCATGCTCGGCGCAACGCTCGTCATACTTTCCCTGATCGCGGCCGCCTGGTACGTGGCCAAGGTCGGTACCTTCTTCAC
>DASTHJ010000089.1:0-7686 GCA_035718265.1 Steroidobacteraceae bacterium
GTCACGTGCTCGAGCAGCCGCGCCAGCAGGTCCGCGGAATCCTCGAGCGACAGCGCCTCGTGGTCGCGCGCCAGCAGCTCGCGCAACGTGTAATCCTTTTCCGGCGCAGCGGCGTCCTCCAGGTAGTTCGACAGCGGCTCGTCGAGGCTGTGCACCAGGCGGTCGTTGAGCGCCGTACCCATCGCGAGCGCCACGAGGAACGGCTCGAAGCCCGTGTCCACCGGCGAATCGAAATTCGTGTCGCCCCAGTACTTCTCGAAGGCGATGTGTCCGCCGTGCACCACGACCAGCGCACGGGTGTTGCGCCCGGCGGCATAGCTCACGGCCTCCTCGACGGCCGCCGGATCGATGCCGGCTTCCTGCAGCGACACGCGCGGCTGGTCGGGCTCGGGCGTGAGGTTCACCACGACCGGCTCCCGGTCGTCGCGGCCCGCGAACCAGTACAGCGCCCCGCCGAGCAGCCCGAGCGCCACGACGATGGCCAGACTCTTCTTCATGCGTCCCCCAATGCATGGCAACTCACCGCCCGTCCGCCGTCGAGCTCGAGCACGTGCGTGGTGTGCGCCGGCCACTCGTCGCGATGGTGCGTGGCGATCACGCAGCTGCCACCGGCGTCGAGCCAGGTGTTGAGCCGCTGCGCGAGGTCGGCGCGCGTCGCGCGGTCGAGGCCGGCGAATGGTTCGTCGAGCAGCGCCAGCTTCGGCTCGCGCGCCCAGGCGCGCGCGAACAGCACGCGCCGCGCCTGACCATACGACATTTCGGCGAGCATGCGATGCCGCAGGCCGTAGATGCCGAAGCGACGCAGCGCGCGCCCCGCGTGCCGCCGATCGGCCGCCGTGATCGCGTCGTTGAGACCGATGCTGGCGTAGCGGCCGGAGGCCACGGCTTCCATGACGGGCATCTTCGGCGCATGCCAGGTCTGCAGGTGCGGCGCCACGTACGCGACGCGCAGCTTGAAACGCTCCAGCGGCACGCCGGGCACGATGCCCGAGCGATGAATGCTACCGACGTCGGCGACGGCGTGATCGCCGTACAGGGTGCGCAGCAAAGTGGACTTGCCGGCGCCGTTCGCGCCGTGCACGACCCAGCATTCGCCGACGGCGATTTCCAGATCGATGCCCTGCAGGATCCGCACGTCGTCGACGTACACGTCGGCGCGGCGCAGCGCCACCAGCACGCGGCGGCGCTCGCGCGGCGGCGGGCGACGGCGCGCGGCCGCCAGGAATGCCGGCGCCTCTTGCGCCAGCAGCGCGCGCGCCCGGGCCGCGCGCATCGCGCCGGCGCGCCGCACGCGGCCGCGGTCCAGCTCGAGCAGGTGCGTCATGCAATCGGGCACGTCGGTGCGCCGGTGCGTGGCGAACACCCAGGGCATGCGCGCGGCCGCGGTGGAATCCAGCCACTCGAGGAAGCGCGCGTGATTGCGTGCATCCAGGCCGTTGGCGACTTCATCGAGCAACAGCAATCGCGGCCGGCTGGCGAGCGCGCGCGCGATCAGCACCAGGCGCCGCTCGCCGTACGACAGCGTCAGGAAGCGGCGCTCCGCCAGCGCCGCGATGCCCAGCCGCGCCAGCAGGTTCGCGACCCGCCGGTCCTCGGCGGAGGTCAGGGCCTGCATCGGGATGTCGGTGCGATGCAGCCCGGTACCGACGACTTCACGCGCGCGGAAATTCCACTCGTAGTGCTCGTAGCGATCCTGGCGCTCGGCGCCCACGTACGCGATCTCGTCGGCGACTCCGGCCGGCGTCTCGAAGGTCTCGCCGTGCAGGCGATAGCGCCGCCGGCCGTGATCGCCGGGCTTGGGCCACACCGCACCCGAGATGAGCTTGAGGAGCTGCGTCTTTCCGGCGCCATTGCCGCCGATCAGCAACCAGCGCTGGCCCGGCAGGATGCGCCAGGAAACGTCGCGCAGCACGGCGCGACCGCCACGATCGAGATCGATGTGGCGGAGCGTGACCGTCAGTGGATCGGCGGCGCGAGCGCTCGGCATGCGAGCGCGCGAGCTTACCTCATGAAACCGCCAGCGAGGCGATGGGCTGGTCGGTGGGCAGGCGTGCGTCGGGCGCGTGCGCCGGCAGATCGGCCTGCGCGAACAAGGCCTCGAAATCGGCCGCGAGCACGCTGTCGAACAGCTGCTCGATGTCGTCCAGCACGAAGTAGGTCTTCTGGTACGAGTCGATCAGGTAGTCGGTGTGCAGCACGCGCTGCAGGTCGAAGGCGATGCGCGCCGGACCGGTCGCCTTGGTCGCATAAATGGTCTCGCCGCTCGAAGACAGGATGCCGGCCCCGTACGCGCGCAGGCCGCGGCTGGTCGCGACCAGCCCGAACTCCACCGTGTACCAGTAGAGCCGCGCGAGCATCTTCAGCGCCGACGGTTCGCGCGCGTGCGCGCCGATCGCGCCGTAGGCCTGGATGAAATTCGCGAACACCGTGTGCGCCAGCATCGGCAGGTGGCCGAAGAAATCGTGGAACAGGTCCGGCTCGACCAGGTAGTCGAGCTCGTCGCGACTGCGCATCCAGACCGTGACCGGGAAGCGCCGCTCGGCCAGGTGCGCGAAGAAGTCCGCCTCGGGAATCAGTCCCGGCACGCCGATCACCTCGAAGCCGGTCAGGCGCTTGAGGCGGTCGCTGGCCTCCTCGAGCGACGGGATCCGCTGCGCGTCCGCACCTAACAACCTGAGCCCGGCGAGGAACTCGGGCGCCGCGTGCTCGGCCATCAGCGACGACTGCCGTTCGTACAGCGTGCGCCAGATGGCGTGCTCCTCGGCCGTGTAGGCCTCGTAGTTCTGGGCGACGCGAAAGTCCGGCGCGGCGTTGGCGTAGTCGCCGCGCAGCCGGACGGCGTTCTGCGTGGGGGCAGCGGGTAATCGGGCCATGCCGGCATCTTCCCTTCTGGCCGCTGGCGGAAAATAGCCATTTCTGTCGGTGCAATGCGGAAAAATGGATGTCTTTGGCTAATTTTTCGGAAGAATGTGGTTAAATCCGCCAAATATGAAGCTGGACAAGACCGACCGACGAATCCTGGATGTGCTGCAGCGGGACGGACGGATCAGCATCACCGACCTGGCCGAGCGCGTCGGGCTCTCGCCCACGCCCTGCGCGCGGCGCGTGCGCCAGCTCGAATCCTCGGGTCTGATCCAGGGCTACGCGGCCGTCATCGATCCGAAGCGCGTGGGCCAGACCATCCAGGCCATCGTGCAGATCAAGCTGGAACAGCACTCCGACGAGATCGTGGAACGCTTCCGGCGCACGCTGATCGACCGGCCGGAAGTGCTGGCCTGCTACACCATGACGGGCGAGATGGACTTCCTCTTGCACGTGATCGTGCGCGACATCGAGGCGCTCTCGGACTTCACGATGCGCCGCCTGCTGCGCGTCTCGGGCGTTCGCGACGTGACCTCGTCGATCGTGCTCGAGACGGTGAAGCGCTCGCCGGTGATTCCGCTCGAAGAGCTGGCACCCGCGTAGCTTCGACGCAGCGCAGCAGCTGGTCCGGATGCAGGCCGCCCGCGCGCGACAGCAGCGCCGTGCGGCCGTTGAGACTGCGCATCGCCATCGACTCAGTGCGGCAGACGCTCCAGCACCCGCTCCACGACGCGATCGCATCGCTCCGCGCCGAAATCGAAGATCTCCGAGCTCTCGCCGCGCAGCCGGCGCGCCAGGTCGCCGCGCAACTGGCGCTGCGCGCGGAACAGCCGCGTGCGCACCGTGTTGGCGTTGAGCTCCAGGCACTCGGCGGTCTCACGCACGTCCAGTCCTTCCACGACGCGCAACACGAACACCATGCGGAAATTCTCCGGCAGCGCGTCGATGGCGTGCTCGAGCAGCGCGCGCGCATGCGCGGCCTCGACGAACTGTTCGGCCGTGGGCGGCTCGGCGTTGGCCGCATCCGCCGGCATCACGATCTCGTCGCCGATCTCGTCGAGCGACACGGTGTCGCCGCGCTCGCGCCGGCGCATCATCAGCGCCTCGTTGAGCGCCACGCGCGTCAGCCAGGCGCTGAACTTGCCGGTGGGCTTGTAGCTCGCGAGCTTGGTGAACGCGCGTAGATAGGCCTCCTGCACGGCGTCCTCGGCAGCGCCGCCGTCCTGCAGGATGCTGCGCGCCACGCGGAACAGCCGCCGGTTGTGCCGGCGCATGAGCGCCTCGAATGCGGTGAGATCGTTCTCGCGCGTCAGCTCGACCAGCCGGTCGTCCGTCAGGTCGCTCAGCGTGCGCCAGGCGCCGGGGCGCCATTGCCGTGGGGTCTGCATTGCGGGGTTCATGCCGGGAACAATGCGCCCGTTGATCGGGATGTTCCCGTCGGCCGGACGCCGTCATTGGATTTCCACTCCAGTCGGTCGGTATCTCCTTCGGCAACAATGGGTTGCGAACACCGCACCTCAGTGCTCCGCGGTTGGCGCGGGCGCCATCGGCCCGGACCGCTGGGTGGTGCTGCGCTTCAGCAGGAATACCAGCGGCACCATGCAGAGATAACTGAACGTGATCACCCAGAAGACATCCAGCATGGCGCCCATCTGCGCCTGCCGGCCGACCTCGCGCGCCACCACCGCGAGACCACGTGGATCGGTGGGCGCGACGCCGAGTCGCCGCACGTACTCGAGCAGCGCCTCGTGGTACTGCGAGACATAGGCGCCGAGCTCGTTCCACAGGATCTGCGACTGGTGCGCGAGCAGCGTCGTGACGATGGAGATGCCGACCGCCGCGCCGATGGTGCGTACCAGGCTGTACAGGCCCGCGCCTTCGGCCATGCGACGCCGGTCGAGCGTGGCATAGGCCACGGTCGAGAGTGGCACGAACACCAGGCCGAGACCGATGCCCTGCAGGAAGGCCGGCCAGATGATGTTCCACTGCGTGACGTCCAGCGAGTAGTTCGTCATGCCATACGAGCCGAAGGCGCCGAAGCCGAGTCCCGCGAGCACCAGCCAGCGCGCGTCCACGTGCGCGACCAGCCGCCCGACCACCAGCATCGTCATGGCGGTGGCGATGCCACGCGGCGCCATGAGGATGCCGGTGGTGATGATGGGATAGCCCAGCAGGCCTTCGAGCAGGATCGGCTGCAGCACCAGGCCGCCGAACATCCCCAGTCCCATGAGCGCGATCACCAGCGACGACATGCCGAAGTTGCGGTCCTTGAAGATGCGCACGTTGAAGATCGCGGTGTCCGGGTGCCGCAGGCTGTGCACGACGAACACCGCGAGGCCGACGACCGCAGCCAGCGCGGCGTAGCGGATGTCGACGCCCTCGAACCAGTCCTGCTGGTTGCCGCGGTCGAACACGTACTGCACGCCGGCGATGCCGAGCGCCATGAAGCCGAAGCCGAACCAGTCCATGCGCCGGGCGCGCCGCGCGGAATCCGGGACGAACTGCGAGGCCAGGAACAGTGACAGCAGCCCGACCGGCAGGTTGATGTAGAACGTCCAGCGCCAGCTGCCCACCTCGGTGAGCCATCCCCCGAGCGTGGGTCCCGCGACCGGTCCCACCATCACGCCCAGTCCCCAGATGGCCATGGCCCTGCCGCGCTCGTGCGGTGGATAGGCGTCGACCATGATGGCCTGCGACAGCGGCACCAGCGCCGCGCCGAACACGCCCTGCAGCAGCCGGAACAGCACGATCTGACCAAGGCTCTGCGAGATTCCGCAGAGCGCCGACGCCGCGACGAAGCCCGCGATGCTGAGCAACAGGAAGCGCTTGCGGCCCATGACGTCGGTGAAGTAACCGGTGAGCGGCATGAAGATCGCCGAGGAGACCAGGTAACTCGTCAGCACCCAGCTGATCTGGTCGGCGGTGGCGCCGAGCGCGCCCTGCATGTGCGGCAGGGCGACGTTGACGATGGTGGTGTCCAGCACCTGGATCAGCGTCGAGGACATCACCGCGAGCGTGATCATGAAGCGGCTGCCCGCGCGAATCGCCGGCAGCGCCTCGCCGAATGCCGCGTTCGCACTCACTCCGTGGGCTCGGCCATGGCGACCAGGATGCTGCAGTTCACCTTGTGCAGCAGCGTCGCCTCCTCTCCTTCCGCCCACCAGCGCGCCAGCCGGTTCTTGAACCGATAACCCACGACGATCAGGTCCGCGCCGATGCGCTTCTGCACCTCGGGGATGTGCACCATCGGATTGCCGAACACCAGCTGGCCCTCCGCCGGCACGCCGTGATCCACGAGCCACTGCACGCCTTCGGCGAGCAGCTGGTTGGCGGCGGCCTCCTCGGCCTGCACCAGTTCCGGCGTCACGCCCTCGGGCACCGCGGTCGACAGCAGGTTGCGGCAGATCGCCAGCAGATAGGCGCGGGACTTCATGCACATGGCGACTTCCGCGCCCTGGCGCAGCGCGCGCCGCCCTTCGATCGTGCCGTCGTAGCAGAGCAGGATGTTGCGGTACATGACGGCTATTCCGGCGCCTGCACGCGCACCGTGGCGGTGGTGCCGATGCGCAGCGGAAACTTCGGGTCCGGGTCGAGCACGCGCACGCGCACCGGCACGCGCTGCGTCACCTTGACCCAGTTGCCGGTGGCGTTCTGCGCCGGCAGCAGCGAGAACGCCTGCCCGGCGCCACCCGACAGGCTCTGCACTTCACCCTTGAACGGGTGATGCGGGTACATGTCGACGACGATGCGCGCTTTCTGGCCGGGCTGCACGCGGCGCAATTCGGTCTCTTTGAAATTTGCATCCACCCAGTACTCGTTGTCGCCGATCACGGTGAACAACGGCACGCCGGCCTGCACCATGCTGCCGGGACGCAATTCGAGATTGGCGATGTAGCCGCTGGCAGGCGCGGTGATGCGCGTGTGCGCGAGATCCAGCTGCGCCTGCGCGAGCTTCGCGGCCGCGGCGCGCACCGCCGCGTTCTGCGAGCCGGCCTTGCCGAGCGCGCTCGTGGCCTGCTCGAGGTTGGCCTGCGCCGCGCGTACCGCGGCGGCCGCCGTGGCGGCCTCGGTCGCCGTGGTCTCGGCGCTCTGTTTCGAGATCAGCTTCTGCTTGGTCAGCTCGACCGCGCGCTGCTCCGTGGACCTGGCGTTGTTCAGCTCGGCCATGCGTTGCGCCACCAGCGCCTGCGCCGCGGCCACCGCCGCGCGATTCTCCGAGTTCGTCTGATTGACCATCTCGAGCTGCGCCTCGGCGGCCTGCACGGCGAGCTGGTAGGGCTGCGGATCGATCTGCAACAGCAGCTCGCCGGCCTGTACCGCCTGCTGGTCCCGTACGTACAGCGCGCTCACCGGGCCCGAGACCTGGGCCGCCATCTCGATGCGATTGGCGTTGACGTAGGCGTTGTCCGTGGTCACGTAGATCCGCGACAGGCGCCAGTAGTGCACGGCGACCACGATGCCGGCGATCAGCACCACGGCGGCGACGGACCACTTGACGATCTTCGCGAGCGAGAGCCGCTCGCGCGCCACGGGCGCGGTCGGCGGCGGGTTTGCGGGTTGTTCGTTCATGCATGGCTTCCGGTCTGGCTCGCGGCATTGTGCGGAAACTCCGACGCGGCGCAATCGGCATCCAACGCGAGTTCCCACGGGCGGTGTAGTCTGCCCGTGAATGAGGCAACGTCGATGAGCGATCAGGTCCTGCCCTACCTGATGTACGAGGGCCGCGCCGAGGAAGCCATGCGCTTCTACGTCTCGCTTTTTCCCGATTCGCGCGTGCTCGAGATCCTGCGCTACGGCAAGGGCGCGCCCGGCGCCGAAGGCACG